>JAGQWV010001108.1:0-300 GCA_020437045.1 Saprospiraceae bacterium
GATATCCCGATTCTCATCTTCATACATAGAGACCTTGTCTTCAAAATCAACATCCTGACTCCAGCCTGTTTCTTCATCTGTCTGATGTGCATCACCTCTATTGGAGTGCCCACTGGAATTTCTGCAAGCTGATGAGAGTAGCAGCATGGATACCAGTACAGATAGAAGAGACAATTTCATAAAAGAGTAATGCATTACTTTGCGAAAGATACACGGTCTGCCCCAAATGTGCTAATTTCTCGAACACTTGTTGTTTGGATAAACGATTATTAGAGTGCTAGTGCAGCATTTCCGCAGTAA
>JAGQWV010001108.1:458-1738 GCA_020437045.1 Saprospiraceae bacterium
TTTTTGTGGAAATGCTGCACTAGTATGGACTAATGCCGTCACGGCAAAGATAAATACAAGTCATCCAGCCAGACTTCCAACTTATTTCTGATTCCCCCACAATCAGGATTATGGGTCATGATATCAAAAGCATACCAGCGGCCTGATCTGGACTGCATATAACCGGCATAACTCCTGACCCCATTAATTAGACCACTTTTGGCTCTGATCCTGCCTTTTGCCGGACTGTGCTTAAACATAGAAGCCAAGGTTCCTACTTCACCGGCTACGGAAAGACTCCCCAGAAACACCGGCCATAGGTCTTTTTGCTGGTAGATCAGGCTCAGTATTTGAACCACTGATTGGGCAGTCAACGCGTTGTCCGGAGCCAATCCGGCGTAATCGTAAAAATGACAACCGCTCATATCAATCTGCTTTTGCTTCCAGAATTCGAGAAGCCAATCATCCGTATCCAGATCCAGTTGCCGGGCACTTCTTAGACCAAGACCTTCAGCAAAAAGATTAACACTTTTCTGGTTTGTGACATCAACAATTTCCTGCAACTCCGGAGATTCAGTGGTACCAAACACCCGGACAAGCTCCCGGGGTTGGCCATAGAGAGATGCATATTGGCCTTTGATGGTTATACCATGTGATACCAGAAAAGTTTTCAGATGATAGGCCATAAACAAGGCTGGATCAGGCAATGACCCCTTTATTGTAAAAAGAGCTTTACCGGGTGGTATCGTACCTTGTACATATCGGTTATATTGAAATGGGGCGCCCATTATATATGCCTCATCACCACTGCCAAACTCACCCGACGTCACCAAAGATTCAATGTTCAGTTGTGGAACCTCGGGATCAATCTTGAACTCCTTGATAAGGGCTCCCGGTGTTGCCGATTGTTTGAAACGGAGGAAGTGTTGATTATCATTAAAATTTAAACCCGCACAGAATGCACCATAATAGTTACCAATATGGAGAAACGGCCATGAACGGGGTATCGTTGATTTATCATAAAAACTTGCATCTCCGATGATATCTCCGGTGATATGCTTTACGCCAGCCCCCTGCAATAGGTTAAGAATAGAATGTAAAACATCGGCAAATCCATCATCAGAAAAATGAGAAGAGCCCAAGGTTGGATCTCCTTCCCCATGGATGATCAGATCACCATCCAGGGTGTCTCCATGCAATATCCCATCGGTTCCGATAATTGTTTGATAATGAAAATCTCTACCAAGCACCATCAGGGCTGCAGCCGTGGTAAGGGTCTTTTGAGTAGAGGCCGGTGGAAG
>JAGQWV010001109.1 GCA_020437045.1 Saprospiraceae bacterium
AAAGTTGTATTGACGGAACTTGCTGTGGCAAATAACATCCCAGCCAACATCAAACCCAATAAGCCAGTGGGCAAAACTTGTTTACACATCAGTAAAAAGGCCCCTTCATTGGCCAGATCAATCAAGTCCGGTTGCAATATTTTATAGATCATCGGTGGCAACATCCACAAGATCGGACTCACCAGGTACAATATACCAAATAACCAGGCAGCCTTACGCGCATCCCGAGCATTTTGAACACTGGTATATCGCTGTACATAAGCCCAATTACCACCAATAAATATGGTATTATAAAACATAAAAGCCAGCAAAAACCAATAGGTAAATTCCCCATTGACCGGTGCGAAAAAATCCGAGGGCGATTTTTCAATAAAATCCTGGATACCTCCTATCGAGTGAAAGGCAAGGGGAACCACTATCAGAACAGCGGCAAATAAAATAATAAACTGCAGTACATCGGTGATAATTACAGCCCATAAACCACCAGCCGCGGTATAGGCAATCACGATCAAGCCTAATACCACAATCGAAATTTCGATGGAAAACCCTGTCGAGACATTAAAAAGTTTAGCTACCGGATATAAGAACGCTCCAGTGGTCACAAAACTAAGCAGCAAAAAAATATAGCTATAAAAACGCTTGAGCCCATCGCCGAATTTTAGGCCGACATACTCGCCTACGGTGAGCACTCCGGTTCGGTTCCAGCGTGGTGCGATAAAATAACCGATAATAAAACCTCCCAATGCCATCATCCATTGAATCGTGATAGCTACCCAACCATACTGATAGGCAATGGAGCCCCAAACGACAAAGGTACCCGCAGAAAAAAAACTCATAAATAAACTCAGTCCACTCAACCACCAGGGCAAAGAACCACCCGCTGCAAAAAATGACTTCATGTTACTGCCAGACCGGGTAAAAGATATCCCAACCGTAAATATCAGTAAAGAAAAAACACCAATTACTAAGTAGTCAAGAACAGGCATCTAATTAGTCTTCTTCGTAAATAGATAATCCGAATAAACCCACGGGAACATTCGGAAGTGATTTTTTATAATTATTCTTTATTTCATTTGTCTCGATAGGTTCTTTAAATCGACATATATTCCTTGTCTGATAATTATCAACTTTCTCAAAAACAAGGGTATCACCTGCATAGATCAGGTAAGAGCGTACCACAAACGCCATAACACTTTCGGCATGCCCTAAAAGAGACGATTCCATGGCCTGGTCCCAATCTGTATCGAATGAAAAAATTAATTTTTTAATTACCTGTTTATTATTCCAGGAAATTTTCAGAGTGGGTTGATCATCTTCCAGAGCCGCAACCCAGGCATTCGTAGAGATATAGGGTCGATTAATTCCATTGCGAAGATTTTGAACAGAGAACGCTCTCAGACCAGGTTTAATTTTCATCGAGATATTGTGTCCATCTGGCCTGCGTATGGGTACCCAAAATTCAAATGCTTCAAAGCCAAGTGATGGATCAGGGTCCTGGCGACCGTAATTAGATACGGGAATATTCTGTTTATTAAAAACACTCACTATTCCGGAAATCCGAAGATTACTCATTCGTAATTCCAAATTAGGCTCTTTATGAAAACAAATAAAAAGATATGTATCCTCTTCTAGATTAAGGTTATTATCAATTTCAATAACATTTTTACCTTGCTCCAGCTTATAATCCTGGGTACCAAGTATAATATCCGGAGTATAATTATAATCTTTAAGACTCTTTCGAATTGAAACCGTCAAAGTGCTGGCTTCAGTGGCCTTGGCGTCTACACTAATGGCAGGAATTGGTCCTTTTTTTACCGGGAGTAATTGGGCAGCACCATAAATCAAACGAAACCACGGACCATCATCGTAAAGTTCTGACAATACTAATTCAGACGAAGTTTCAATGGTGGCGGATTGTAGCAAATCTTTTACATCATGACCCTGACATCCCGGAATAAACTGGCCAATTTTCAACAGTTCTTG
>JAGQWV010001110.1 GCA_020437045.1 Saprospiraceae bacterium
TACCCAGGGCACCCTCATCCGGTCCATTAGATTTTATTTGCAATGGATTTAAATTTTCCTTTTTAAAATAAGTCTCTAATCGCTCACTGGTGATCTTAATCCCTGCAGACCGGTGACTTTCCCTATTTGGCATGGATGCCCCAATTCCCGGACCATTATCGGAAATATAGCAAACCAGATATTTTCCAAACCAATCAAATTCTATTTTAATTTTCCCTTTGCCACCATCCGGAGGTTGACCATATTTAATAGCATTCTCTACAAAAGGCTGGATCAGCATGGTCGGAATTTCAATAAAAGAAGGATCAATGGAAGGTGCTACCTTAATTTCATAGTCAAACCGCGCATTTTTCAGATCTTTTTCTACCTCAAGATACTGTTGTAAAAGTCTTATCTCATCTTCCAGGAGTATTTTTTCAACGCGGGCGTGATCCAGGTATCCCCGCATTAATTTAGAAAATGCCTGCAAGTCTGATCTTGCTTTTTCCCGGTGGCCGGAGGCAATACTACTTTGGATTGATTGCAATGCATTGAAAATAAAATGTGGATTCATTTGTAGGCGGCTCGCTGCCTGCTCCAGCTGCAATATTTTATTTTCCTTCTGCAGTGCTTCGTTCATCTGTTGGTTTTTACGCAATTGACTTTGCAATCGTTTTCGATACAACAGATATACCAGAGCACTCGTACCAAGAAACACCATAAGCAAAAACCACCACTGTTTGTAATAGGGCGTTAAAATGGTGAAAGGTACTTCCAAAATATTAGACTCCTGATTATTTCCATTTTTTGCTTTTACCACAAAAGTGTATTTCCCCGAAGGAAGACCATCAAACTGAAAAATGCCATTTTCTCTAGCATCAGACCATTCGGTGTCCTTGGGTTTCAATTGATAAAAAAAACGCATTTGCGCAGGATAGCGCTGATCGATAGCCGTCAATTGAATATTGACATCTGAATCAGTCGGTAGGATTTTTTGTAAATAAGTCTCTTTATCTGAACCCAAATCAGATAATTTAAACTTCCTGGTAGAAATATCAACCAGTGATAAAACCGGTCCCCGGGTACTTTGCATATTGGTTTCCGGCAGAATTTCCAGCAAGCCTCCAGAAGTACCCGCATATAGATGCTGATTAATGCCTATAGCCAATCCATTTTCTAAAAATTCAACCCGGGGTATACCATTTTGATGATCATAAACCTTCAATACTTCCACCGGCCTGGACCGGTCAATACGGATTCGTAGTAATTTATTCTGCAGCGTGAGCCATAATTCGCCCGCACTATCAAAAGCCGCCGAACGGATATTTGCCAAAGGATAGGTTGATACCACATCCGTCATATTTATATCGTCGTTAATAAAATCGAGATAATACAATCTGTCTCTGGTGCCTAAAATAATTTCCCCAGATGGAGTTTTTAGTAAAAATACCGGGTAGTCTATCGATTGCCTCACCGGTTTCCTTCCGTCCACCAGGACACCGACCCTATTATTTCCTACAAACCAAATACGCGATGTATCCTGCCGAACTAAGTTATTAATCTCCTGCTCCAGAAAATCTATTCGCCTAATTAATGATGCTGAATCTGAATACTCCATTTGAATCTGGCTCAAAGCTTCAGTCGTAGCAAACAAGGCTGTATTGCTATCGATTCTTTCCACATCATTAATATGTTCATGAATACTTCGAAAGGGAAATTGCAATTCCTCCGGAAGCGAATCCCTTTTCGTTATAATCTTATCTCCGGAAATAAGACATTTTACTTGCCCTGCCTCCTCATTCAGAATAATTTCTGGTGCTGACCATCGATTGGACGTCACTAATTTTCCATCCGGAAGGATAAAGTCGCTCCGCTTATTTTGATAGTATATTTCAATGGTATCCGATCGATTTTCGATCTGTTTAATAAATTTACCAGACAAGTTTTGATAAAGGTTATATGACTCGGTATAGAATTTGGTCAACCCTCCACCATCGGTTGTTACCCAGGCATTCTGCCATTGATCGAATTGCAAATCCGTCACAAAAGGGTGTTGTAATTGTTTTTCGTCAATGGTTAACCAAAGCGAATCCAGCAATTGCAAAATTTGAATTCCTTGGTCGGCCGTACCAAAATAAATATCTCCTACACCCCCTGGTTGAATAAACGTAATACTGGTTGATGGCAGATCATTGATGGATAAAATTATTTTTGAGTCATTGCCATCCAAATGTATTAATCCCCGATGCTCATCGATGAAATAAATTGTCTCATCATCAATGATAATTTTCTGACAATCACAGCCTGACATTTCTTGATCGGGATAGACTTTCTTCCATTGATGAGTCTCCCTTCGCCATATCCCCTGATCTGTTGCCAGCCATAGCATATCATTATACAGAACTCCCTGGTTGGCAACTACCCCTTCCATTAGTTCTTCTATCCTATGGGAGGCAGGCGAAAATAGAAACGATTTATGATCGGCAATACAACATAAAAGCGAATCCTGGTACCATAAAATCTGCCTTATCGCCCCGGCATCTTCAAAGGGGTACTTATTAAATACGGTGCCGTTGTAATGTAAAAGGTAATTTTCTCCACCAAACCAAAGGTCTTCTCCCTGCCCGTGTGCAGATGAAAAATAATAGAGTGTTCCCGTAGTTTCTATATCATTAAAATGCTTGAAACGGATTCCATCAAACTGGCAAACCCCGGCTCCATAGGCAGTGACCCAAATCGATCCGTCCACCCCATCGATCACACTCGTCAGCCGGTTAGTGAGCAAGCCTTCATTAACCCCATAATGCTGATAATGTTTTATTTGTCCCTGCGTATTAAATGCGCCAAGACACAAGAGAAAAATTACCATAAAATTGCCAGTCAGCGACGGATGGGATATTTTATGGATTAATTTATAAGTCACTGCTTTCAATTATGAAATTGCTTCGCTTGCTATGACGTAGGAATGAAATCAACTATTGCTTTGCCCACGATAAATATGGAATAATTCAGGTCTGTTTGCTTAGTCTGCGAACCAGTTTACCTACCGTCAGCCCCTGCACGACAATTGAAAATATGACAACGATATAGGTAACCATTAAAAAAAGATCACGTTCCATGGTTTCCGTCAGGGATAATGCCAATGCAATGGATATTCCGCCTCTAAGCCCTCCCCAGGTCATAATTAAATTGGTATTAGGTACAAATGCCAACTTCTTTTGAAAAAACTGAATAGGACCGAGCAATGACAAATAACGGGCTATCAGAATTAACGGAATTGCTATGAGACCAGCCATAAGATATGATGGTTCATAGTGTAAGATCAAAATTTCCAAACCGATCAAAACAAATAGGATCGCATTAAGAATCAGATCCAGTACTTCCCAAAATTTATCAACATATAATTCAGTAAGATCCGACATCGCCGAAGCACGAACCCGGTCATTCCCCACAAATAATCCAGCCACCACCATGGCCAACGGACCAGATACATGAAAATAATGTGCGGCAAGGGTTCCTCCCATCACCGCTGCCAACGTTATCAAAACCTCAATGTCATAGTCATCAATAGCTTTCATCAACCGATAGGCAAAAAATCCTATCACCAAACCGAGGGCAATCCCTCCCAAAACCTCTACAGAAAAAAGCACTAATATTTCTGTAAAATCAACCGCTGCTTCGGATGAGCGGGCAATTTCGAAAAGAGTGATGAACACAACCACCCCAACACCATCATTAAAAAGCGATTCCCCGACGATTTTAGTCTCCAGTTTTTTTGGTACACCTGCTTGTTTTAATATACCTAAAACGGCAATTGGATCCGTAGGCGAGATTAAAGCCCCAAACAAAAGACAGTAAATCAGCGATACCGGATAATTGATCAGATCAAGTACCCAGTGCATGAGAAAGCCGATAATAAAAGTACTCACTAATACCCCAGCTGTGGCAAAGATCATAATCGGATATCGCTGTACTTTCAGTTGATCGAAATTGGTATGTAAAGCACCGGCAAACAAAAGAAAACCCAACATAACATCAAGAAGGACAGTTTCAAAATTGATCGATCGAATCAATACTTCCAATGTATTATATAACTTAGGTACAAAGGCGCTCCCCAGATAAAGTCCACCGGTAAAAATGATCGCAATGATCATCACGCCAATGGTGTGTGGAAGGCGCAAGAATCGCTCATTGATAAATCCGAACAAAGCAGACAATACAATGAGGATGGTGATAATGGTAAAAATATCCATGCGGCTAAGATAGGGAGGCTATTTCATTCCTGCCAGGTTGTTCAAATTTAAAAGAGGCAGAGCGTTCTATTAAACACTTGTTTAAAAAAGAATTGGAATGAAAGTTAAGGATTCGGAATAGTCTATTATATTTAGA
>JAGQWV010001111.1 GCA_020437045.1 Saprospiraceae bacterium
GCGGGCGACAAATATAAGAAAAGCATGGCGGCATCTGGAAAACCTTTCTTTAGACCGGGATGATTGCGTAACAAATGGATTCACGTTAGCTTACTCTCCATGTTCAATCACGATATCCTGCAAGAGATGTGACTAATCCCTAGGGTTTAATGGAATGCATATTTTCATTTATTTATTTAGATCTCTTCTTAATAATAAAAAAAACGTTTTCCATCTGGGGCTCGCAGTGATTTTAAGCAATCACATGAGCTTTTTCTCCTTTTTCTTATTAACTTATGGATATGAAGAGAAGGACTTTTTTGCGCAGCAGTTCCCAGGCTGTTCTTGCTGGCTCGATGATACAAATTACACCTCATTTTTTGTTTCACGGCTCCATGGGATCACCTATGGTGAGCGTATATGACCATAAGGCAAGTACCCTCACGACAGGACCTGGTAAGGTGCCTAATGATGACCGGGTGATTGTTGATTTAATTAATGGATTTTCGGTTAACCGTGTTCGGATATCGAATATGATGGATACTGCGGTGAAGCAATTGACTGGAAAAAACAGAGTGGGCAAAGCGTGGGAAGCGCTCTTTCCGGAAGGGAAATTGAATGAACATACAAGAGTCAGTATTAAAATAAATCTTTCTTACGGTGAGCATACTGAAGAAAACAACTGGAATAAAATTGCTTGTCCCTTTGGGCCGAAAGTTGCCTTATCGGATGCAATCATTCACGGTCTTACCCAAATGTTGGATGGGAATTTTCCCATGGAAAACATTACTATTTTTGACACCATTTATTCAGGCGGGACTCGACGTGACTACCCCATAGTCCAGGGATACAGGCCAGTGCCAAGTGATGAAAATGAATTTTTTATTGATCGGCCTAACGGTACTTACGGCATTCATTGGGTTAATCCCCGTAATAAAAATGAAATTCCTGAAGGAGCACCGGAATTTACAGCGGCTCCAGATTATCCGACAGAATATCAGGCGCATCAACGGGTAAAGCCTCCGGTATTTGAGAATGATTTTATGATTAATGTAGCCATTGCCAAAGATCACCGGGAAGCGGGAGTAACCGGAGTCATGAAAAATAACTACGGTTGTACAGATAATCCGGTAGGGACACATGGTTCCACCTGGAGAAGGTTAGACAGTCCCTACCCGGGTACCAAACTTTGTGTGCCGGTCTTTTATAAATCTCTCAATGAAATCACACCCTGTATTTTAAATATCATGGACGCGCTTGTGGGAGTATATCATGGTGGCCCTCTGGCAGGAAGGGTTTTTCATACCAATACCCTGACGGTATCTAAAGATCCGGTAGCGATGGATACCTATTTACTGAATTTGGTAAACGAACACCGGCAGAAGAATGGATATGCAGCGATCACTACCCAGGATGGTAAAAATGAAGATGGACATTTGAATGCCGCATTTTTAAGAATATCGACCGAACGTCATGAAATCGGAGACGCAAATCAGAATAACATTCAGGAAGTTAACATGAGTAATGAAGTGGATCGGTACGATTTGCCGGTGATGGATAAACCCCAGTCGAGAGTAAGTGATGTCTATTATCAAGATGGAGCTATGCAATTACAACTGGCAATGGATCAGTCCGGAAGGAGTCACCGCGTTGATTCATGGATAGAAGATCTTGATCAAAATATCGTAAAAAAAATAAGCGTTAAGCCCACTCAAAGTAGCCAATTGCAATTACGATGGAAGCCACATCTGAACAAGAAAAAGAAAGCCGAAAACCCACGTTTTGTTTGGCATACAAATATCGATGGGGTAAGGCACAGCAGGATTGTCCAAGTGTGATTTGTACCAGTGTGCTTGTATATTTTTAAGCAATATCCAGTTAATAACTCACAGCATTTATCCAGCCACTTATTTATTGGGTGGTATCTATTAAATCCTAAAATATTTTATCTATTCTTTTTCTTCTCTGTATTTTAAAATTTTCACCCATAGCTCGATGCGATCAAAATTTTGACTTAATCATTGGGGATAACCTGGCCTTTAGTCTTGTAGCGAAAG
>JAGQWV010001112.1 GCA_020437045.1 Saprospiraceae bacterium
TTACTGCGGAAATACTGCACTAGTACTCCTCAGGACACGATGTCGCTATCAGGTAATCGGCGATTATCTAATATTCCAGACAGCAGCTCCCATGCTTTACGATCCATCTTTGAAGAAACCAGAGGTTTGAATCCAAGGTCAAGATAAATGGCAATTGCTACAAAACTAGTGGTCTGCGTAGTCAAATAAACCTTTTCATGCCATCTGCTCATCTGTCTTACGGTATGATTTATAAGGTATTTCCCTAATCCCCTGCCCCGCCAATCCGGATGAATAGCCACCCAATGCAGTCTGCCATAATCCTTGGCAAAGGGGTCACTGGCAAACCAGGCCATGGCAGTACCAATACAAGTGTTGTTTTGATCGAACAGAAAAAAACATCGGTCACTCATATCCGCATAATGGGGACCGAATTCATGATCAAAATGTATTCTTGCTTCGTCACTATTTTTAAACGAATCGGTGGTCGATTGCAGGCAAGCCCAGTCTTCTTTCTGTCCTGGTTGAAAGGTACGTATATCATACTCTGGTAGAGCTGGGAAAGGCGGAAAACCTTCGAGCTTCTCAAGAATCATGGTCACCGGTATATATTCAATCATCAGAATCCATTTAGAAAAAGGTTCTTATTCACTTTTAGTGTTACAAAAAATACACGTCACCAAGGCAAGATAGCTATATATAGTTTTTTCGCATTTTGCCAGCCCGGCTGAAGTCATTCAGTGAGGTACTACTCCCGGTAATTATCGACAGCCTGCGTCAATTTGAATAAAATGCTTTTTCGCAATTTTGCCGGTTTCAATACTTCGATCGCATTTGCAAAGCCCAAAATCATTCTTTCTAATTCAAAGTTATGATGGACACGCAATCTGATTACCATACTTCCATCGGGAAAGGATTCAACCAATTGTTGCGAATGGTGCAGTGGTTTTGTTACAATGTAAGGTGCATTAAAACGGTCTACCTTTAGTTCGACATGGACCAAATTTTTGCTTCCCATCACCGTTACTCCAATCGTATCGTTATAATAGTTTTCAGCATCAAAATCTTCGATCTCATAATGACGGTGCAGCTCCAATTTCACATCATTAATCCGGTCTAATGCCAGGGTGAGCATTTTATTTTCACCGGGCTTTCGTCCAACCAAAAACCAACGGTTATTAAATTCCTTGAGGATATATCCGAAAAAGATAAATTCGGTCGGCTTAGAGGCTTTAAAAGATTGATACGATAATTGGAGGGCTATTTTCTTGAGCATGGCCTGATACAATATATCGAGGTATTCTAAACCCCTTAATTGCTCATTTTTATCGATATGAATAATGGGCGTCTGATGGTTTTTTTCCCGGAATATTCGATCTTCGAGTTTCTGTATGACACCTCCTAATTCGGAGAAAAAAGAAAAATCTTTAAACTGACGCAACATCTCGACCGACTCGGTCAAAATATCCATATCTACCGTGGATAGCGGAATATTAGTAATGGAATAATCAGGATCCTCGTACCTATAGTACTTACGGTCATAACAAATGATAGGTGCATTATAACCCAGTTTATCACTGCGCATCATCTGTAAATCCAGCTGAACGGTACGTTTACTTACGTACATCTGTTTACCCTCATACTCATATAGGGCATCGGAGCAAGCATCAATCAATTTATCCAGTGTCCATTGACGATGCCGATTCTGGAGGCATTTATCGATGGTGCGATAGCGGATCAAAGCATTCTTATTGGTAGCCATTTTTCAATATCTGAAAATAAATTCTTAAACTACGCAAAATAATTGCGCAGTGGATACCCACCTTAGCATTAAATTAAAAGATATGAACATCACAGGCAAGGATCTTATCGCTATGGGATACAAACCGGGAAAGTGGTTTGGAGATGCACTTAGCTACCTCAACCATCATGATTTGAATGAGACGGAACTGGTGCATTTCCTGGACGAGCTAAATCCCAATTTCATTGAACCCTATGCGGAGGGTATTCCTTTCTATAAAAATATTAAGGCCGAAAGTCAGATAGAAGAGGAAAATGTCAACTCGGTGCTACGTACCATGACGACCCTCATGAAGACCCCAACCGTGATTGATGGGGCGATTATGCCGGACGCCTGTCCAACCGGACCAAATGGACAGATACCGGTGGGAGGAGTAGTAGTCACGAAAGATGCTATCCATCCAGCCATGCATAGTGCGGATATCTGTTGCTCGGTGATGATGACATCGTTTGGATTTATAAATCCTAAAAAAGTATTGGATCATGCCCACCAGATCACGCATTTTGGTGGTGGAGGAAGGGAAGACCTCTTCGATCTGCCGGATGCTCTACTGCAGAAAATCAAGGAAAATAACTTTCTAAAGGGTGAAAAAAGTATTTCTCTGGCCAAAACACACCTGGGTACGCAGGGAGATGGAAATCATTTCCTTTATGTGGGCCAATCGGAAGCGACTGGAGAAACTATTATGGTTACCCATCATGGCAGCCGGGGTTTTGGGGCAAACCTATATAAAGAAGGAATGAAGGTAGCAGAAAAATTCCGGAAAGAAATCTCTCCTAAAACGCTTAAGTACAATGCCTGGATCCCTTATAGCGAAAAAGAAGGTCAAGAATATTGGCAAGCACTGCAGATTGTGCGGGAGTGGACCAAACTAAATCACGAGTCCATACATCAAAAAACGGCACAATCTTTAGCAAGTGATCCTCTGGAAAGGTTTTGGAACGAACATAATTTTGTTTTTAAAGATGGAGATCAATTCTATCATGCAAAAGGAGCCACACCACTGGCAGATAAATTTGTACCGGACTCAGTCAACGGGCTGCGTCTGATTCCATTGAATATGAGCGCTCCAATTCTGATGGTAAGGGGCGAGTCTAATCGTAACAATCTGGGGTTTGCCCCTCATGGTGCGGGTAGAAATGTAAGCAGATCCCAGCATGCACGAACGATGTTGCACAAGACCAATCAACAAATATTTGCCGAAGAAACCCAAGGTCTTGACGTTCGCTTTTATTCCGGACATATTGACATTTCTGAACTACCTTCTGCTTATAAAAGTGCTGAGCAAGTCAAAACACAGATGAAGGAATTTCAACTAGGAGAAGTGGTCGACGAAATTATTCCCTATGGATGTATTATGGCTGGTGATTGGCAAATCGATGCTCCATGGAGAAGAAAAAAAGGAAAAATAAATAAAGATACTATTAGATGACCCCATAAGTTATTGCAACCAAGTCTGAAATGAATTTTTGTGCCAGGCAAGGAGTAAAA
>JAGQWV010001113.1 GCA_020437045.1 Saprospiraceae bacterium
TTACAGTAGTAAAAAAGTATAATATCCGGGTTTTCGGAGAAGACTAGACCTGGGTATAGTGAAGGTTTTGCTTGAATAAGGCAATTTTGATGCATCACTAAACCTAATAAAAGTAATCATCATGATGTACTATGACACCATCTCCTTAATCTCCGAGCGCGAAAAGGAAGTCCTTCGATTAGTGGCATATGAATACTCCAGCAAGGAAATTGCCCAGGAACTTTATATCTCCACCAATACCGTAAATACACACAAGAAGAACCTACGCAGTAAATTGGACGTTAAAAATCTGGCGGGTATGGTGCGAAAGGGATTTGAGTTGGGTATCTTAGAACTGGAATTGCGGGCGTAGATGATACCTGGCTGTTCTTTAAAGATCCGGAGTGTATTTCTGTAAAGTGATTTGTCGAAGTTGAATTAAATGTCAAATATTTCCATATTAATTATTGAGGACGAAGGTGTCGTAGCTCATGATATCGCCAGGCGTATTCGTAAGTTGGGATATGATGTAGCAGAAATAAAAAGTAGCAGTGAACAGGCATTAAATTATTTGTCGATCCACACTCCTGATTTGATCTTGTGTGACATCATGATTGACGGTGAAAAGGATGGAATCGAGGTAGCAGAAGAAGTGTATAAGACCAAGAAAATACCGCTGATCTTTCTAACCGCTTTATCGGATCGTAATACCCTGGAAAGAGCAAAGAAGGTGTTGCCCTATGGATATATTGTGAAGCCTTTTGATAATCATGATTTACTAACCGCTATTGAGCTTGCTTTATACAAACACAGTACAGAGTTAGAAAAGCTGGCTATAACTCCAGCAAAAATAAATCAAATAACTTCCGAATCAGTTTCGGACCGGGAGTTCGAAATGCTGGAAGATATTATTAAAGGTCTGACAAATCAACAGATAAGTGAGCAACGGTTTATTAGCGTCAGTACGGTAAAGTATCACATTGGCAAATTATTGGATAAAATGCAGGTGACTAATCGTGCGGATGCGCTGCATAAAATAATTCAACTATTAACCACTTGAAATTCTTTTAAGGAATTTGGATCCAAAAAATATCTATGATAACAGTGAATAAGGAAAGCGGAGAGCATGATACGAATTGCAGACGGAATGAATTGATTGCTATTTATTCCAAAGTATTATTGGAGCGATTGGATGCCAACCTGAATGCACATTTTGAACCGGAGAAAGATCAAAATCGACACTGGTCTGATTCGGATCTGGTCGCTGAATTATTTACCAGAAAATCATGAAAGTCCACTTCTGATTCTATGATATAGCTGCCTGAAATAAAGAGTAAGCTATGGTACCAAAACGGTACGTCATGAATCCGGATTTTCCGCTCTTCTTTTGAAATCAAGTAAGAGTGAAAATATATGAGAAAACGAAGTGTTTTCTGTGTCCCCAACATTGGTCAGGGCATAATCGATACGAATTCTTCCCAGGTTTAATCCAATACCGAAGTGAGGCTGAACAATGGTGTTTTTTGCCGCGGGATTAAGATCATCAGCAACACGCTGAATATTTCCGAGACCGGCCCGTAAAAACAGTTTATCATTAAATCCGTATTCGGCACCAATACGGGGATCAATGCTGGTAAACGTTGAGCTGATCAAGGTGTTTCGTTGTCCGTCAAAGGTAAATTCCAGATCCAATTCAACCAACAGTGAATTTTTCTCACCCATGGGAGCTTCATGCCCGAAAGCAGCGATCAGACTGGGTGCCGTCAGCTCGGTACTACTTTTAGGTACCAGATTATCTGTTTGTTGGAGAATCAATCGTTCCTGCTCTGTAAAAGAGAATGACCAGGCATTGAAAGTAGTCGTGACATCTCTGGCCATGAGACCCAGGTGCCACCGATCGGTGTGTTTTTGAACACCGATGTCAAGGCCAAAACCCCAGGCAGTGGCAAAAGGGCCAATGCGACGGTTGATCACTTTTACACTTCCCCCAATATCCCAGGCTGATTGTGCCAGTTGGCGGCCATAGGAGAGAAAAATACCGTAGTCGGCGGCAGAGAAAGAGGAAATGTTATCGTAATTGATACTGCCATCCGGCTCAATTAGATTGATGGTGTTGGGT
>JAGQWV010001114.1 GCA_020437045.1 Saprospiraceae bacterium
TTTTATAATGTCGATAGCATAGATACAGCCAAATCAAAGATTCAAAATGGCTTTATCTGTATAAAATGAACATCATACAGCCAAATCAAAAGATTGATTCAAATCCAATCTTTATGCGCGGCTTCGAAAGTCAAAGTGGATCATATTTGATACTTTGTACCTTAAAGTAAAATTATTGCTGATCTCATGTCGACTAATCTACCTATTCTTTTGTTCCTGCTTTTTGCACTACACAGCAAGGCACAGGAAGAGCAAATGGTCCTTCAGTATGATAAACCCGCAGAGGTATGGACCGAAGCCCTGCCCATTGGTAATAGTTTTATGGGAGGCATGATTTATGGGGATCCGGCCCGGGAACACATTCAGCTAAATGAGTCGACATTGTATAGTGGAGATCCACACCGGAAATATGAAGGATTTAATATCATGGAAAACTATCCTGAAGTCATGTCCGCACTTGATTCGGGCAAGTATGATGTGGCGGAAAGATTGATTCGCAAACATTGGTTGGGTCGACCGCAGGATCTTTATCAGCCCATGTCGGATCTATGGATAGATATGGATCAGGAAGGGACCGTTTCAAATTATCATCGAAGCCTGGATCTCACGAATGCCCTGCATACCACCCGTTATCAAATGG
This sequence comes from Saprospiraceae bacterium, assembly GCA_020437045.1. Lineage (GTDB taxonomy): Bacteria > Bacteroidota > Bacteroidia > Chitinophagales > Saprospiraceae > JABDMH01. The sequence continues at coordinate 641 of JAGQWV010001114.1, forward strand.
ACCAAACCATCTATACCCGTGAAGTTTTTGCCAGTTATCCAGATCACTTGCTTGCTATCAAATTGACATCCGCAGGCCCAGAAAAGTTGAAAGGAGCAATTTCTCTATCAACACTGCATGAGAAAACGATGCATATCGAGGGGCAGGACGAAGTATTGGTACTTCAGGCCCAGGTACCGGGGTTTGCCCTGCGACGTACCCTGGAGCAGGTTGAATCTAATCATGAACAACATAAATACCCCGAAATCTATAATCGGGACGGCACCCGTAAGCCAATTGCGAAGCAAATTTTATATCATGACGAGGTTGATGGCTTGGGTATGTATTTTGAAACTCGTCTGAAAGTGAAGCATGATCAGGGAACCATCAAATATCACGATGGTAAATTGCTTTTTGACGGTATGGATAAATTGATCATTTATCTCTCCGCTGCCACCAGTTTTACCCATTTTGATGAAAGTCCCTTAAATAAATCGTTGCCCACCCAACGAACCACACAAGTTCTTTCAGCTATTGAAAATCTGGATTATACAGATCTTAAATCTCGGCATATTCGTGATTATCAACATTTATTCGACCGGGTTCAACTTAACCTCAATCCCACAGAACCACCAAAGAATTTGCCCACCGATCAAAGAATCATGCAATATCATAAGGGTGGTGATGAACATTTGGTTGCGTTGTTCTTTCAGTACGGAAGATATCTGATGATTAGTGGTTCTCGTCCGGGTGGTCAACCCTTGAATTTGCAGGGTATCTGGAATGATCAATTAATCCCTCCCTGGGCTAGTGCATACACGACCAACATTAATCTGGAAATGAATTACTGGCCGGCAGAGCTAACCAATCTCTCTGAATGTCATACG
>JAGQWV010001115.1 GCA_020437045.1 Saprospiraceae bacterium
CATGTCTGTAGATGATGGAATGACCTGGACACATGAGATAGGTGGCGACGGAGGATATTGTGGCTTTTCTGAGCAGAACTCTTCTTTGATCTATGCATCTACTCAAAATGGAAAATTTTATGTCAATGGTCTGGGTGCGCTGGTGGGCTGGATTCCTTTTGAAGATCTACAAGGTCAGGATACCAGCTTGTTTATTGCGCCAATGAAAATTTATCCAAATGACGGTGATGTCATATTAATGGGTGGACAGTCCTTGTGGCGTAGAGACGTGGTTCAGATCGGTTCGGTCTCTACAAATGTGGGACCACAGCCGGTAATCAACCGCTTTATATCGGCGATTGATATTGCCGCGGACAGTTCATTGGTGGTGATAGGATATACTAATGGAGAGGTTTGGAAAGCAGTGCCAGGTCTCTGGAACTGGAGTAGTATTTCCACCAATATTATTCCTGCAGCATGTGCTTCATGGAATGGGCCTATTACCGATATTGCTATACATCCGGTAAATCCGGATCGCATTATGGTGGCAAGAGGTGGTTATCAGGATTGCAATATTGTTTATACCAATGATGCAGGAGCTACCTGGACCGCCCGGTCAGAAGGAATACCGGATCTGCACGTCAATTGTCTGACCTGGCATCCGGATGTAGGAAGTTGGATCTATGCCGGAACTGATCTCGGGGTTATGGCCTCGGAAGATAATGGTCAAAATTGGAATATGATGCCGAATTTTGGCTCCAGTGATGGCCCCGCTTTTGTTGAAGTCACGGAAATATCTTTTGCCCGGGCATCTGTATTTGGTACACGGACGATGACTGCTACCACTTTTGGACGGGGAATCTGGAAAACTACTACTGCGGTGCGAAAAGACGTCTTCATTGACGAAGATTGTGTGAATTGCGGTGTGGGTAGCCAAACATTTCCCTACAGCACCGTTTCTGAAGCTGAAGACATTCAGGCGCATGGACAACAATGGACGATCGATGCCGGAATCTATACAGTGCCTGCGAATAATAAGCTGGTTATTGATAAGAAGCTTGGAAAAATTATTACCACTAACGGACCGGTGATTATCGGACAGAATTAATTTGAAAAGCTAATCAACTTATTTGATAGGGGAGAGAAAGTCGTTAAGTTATGGAATCTATATTGTTGCTGAAAGGACTACCGGAGGGCCATTTCTCTCCTTCCAGACGCGCCAGATGATATCCTCCTGAGGACGAAGCCTCCTAGCAGATGCTTGTACATTTTTTGCTATATTGCTCATTGGTCTTTAATTCAGAGATAAATGCGCTATAGCTTCTTCCTAATGTTTTTGTTGTTGGTTTTTGGTTGTACCGAAAAGCAAACCGAAAATAACGAAACCTCTGCCGAGAGCAGGCCTCCTAATATTATTTACATTTTAGCTGATGACCTGGGATATGGAGATCTCAGTTCGTATGGCCAGGAGAAATTTAATACACCCAATATTGATCGACTGGCTTCTGGTGGAATGAAATTTACCGACCATTATGCTGGTACGACCGTATGTGCTCCCTCCAGATGTGCCTTGATGACCGGTATGCATACGGGGCATTCTTTGATTCGTGGTAATAAAGAGTGGATACCAGAAGGACAATGGCCTATGGCCGATACGGCTTTTACCGTTGCGGAAATGCTGAAACAATCCGGATATACCACCGGTGCATTTGGAAAATGGGGCCTTGGATTTATCGAAACACCGGGCAATCCGAATGATCAGGGTTTCGATAAGTTCTTTGGATACAATTGTCAACGTCTTGCCCATAATTATTACCCCGATCATCTATGGGATAATAAGGATAAAGTCCTCATGGAAGGAAATCTCGATCGGGGAACCGGTGACTATGGCCCGATCCGGATTCATGAAAAAGCTATTCAATTTATCAGAGATAATAAGGATCGTCCTTTCTTTCTCTACTACCCATCGGTCATTCCTCACGCAGAACTAGTAGCCCCAACGGAGTATATGGCAAAATTCAGGGGAAAATTTGACCCTGAAACGCAGTACGAAGGAGTCGATGAGGGCGACAATTATCGATTGGGGCCCTATGGCTCGCAATCGGAGTGCCATGCTGCATTTGCGGCGATGGTTAATCTTTTGGACCAGCAGGTTGGAGAGGTCCTGGATCTCGTGGATGAGCTGGGTCTTAGTGAGAACACTTTAATCATGTTTACCTCAGACAATGGCCCTCATTTGGAAGGTGGAGCGGATCCCGATTATTTTAATAGCAATGGGCCATATACCGGATATAAGCGGGATTTGTATGAGGGAGGTATACGCGTGCCAATGCTTGCCAAATGGGAAGGACACATTAAGCCCGGGAGTAAAACCGATCTTCCTTCCGCCTTTTGGGATGTGATGCCCACTTTGGCAGAATTGACCGGTGCCAAAATTGATAAGCAAATAGATGGCATTTCATTCCTGCCAACCCTATTAGGGGAGGGAGACCAGAAAAAACACGAATATTTATATTGGGAATTTCATGAAAGAGGAGGTAGGAAAGCACTGCGACAGGGGGATTGGAAAATCGTGAAATATGATCTGGAAAAACATCCTGATGATACCCCTCAACTATTTAATCTCAAAGATGATCCTTCTGAGTCAAATGATGTTGCCGCGGAGTACCCGGAGAAATTGAGAGAATTAACTGAATTAATGCAAAAAGCAAGAGTGCCAAATGATGTGTTTAAGTTTCCGGGGGAAGAATAATTTATGGGTAATTATTTGCCTAATTTTCATTTGTTGTTCGAAGCAGGAATCGTCGAATATTGAGGAAGAATCACCAAATATTCTTTTAATTAATGTCGATGATTTAGGCTGGAAAGATTTGGGAGTATATGGTAGTAATTTTTATCTGACTCCTAATATTGATCGTCTGGCAAACGCTGGCAAATTATTTACGCAAGCTTATGCAGCAGCAGCTAATTGTGCTCCTAGCCGGGCATGCATGCTGTCCGGCTTGCAATCAAGCCGTCATGGTATTTATACGGTAGGCACTTCTGAGCGTGGGGATTCGCGAGATCGTAAGCTGATTCCGGTGGTGAATGAGACCGTTCTGGCTGATTCCTTTGTTACCATTGCAGAAATGTTAAATGCCAATGGATATTTGTGTGCCACTATGGGTAAGTGGCATATCAGCAATGATCCTAAGACGCAGGGATTTGATATCAATGTTGCCGGAAGCAGAAAAGGTCATCCCTCCACTTACTTTAGTCCATATGATATGGCACAGCTGGAGGATGGTCCGGATGGTGAATTTCTTACCGATCGAATTGCTTCCGAAGCCACTAAATTTTTAAAGGAACACGCAGGGGATAAATTTTTTCTTTATTTACCCTTCTATGCTGTGCACACACCCTTAATGGGTAAAAAGGAAAAAATAGAGAAATATCAGAAAAGAATCTCCGGTTCTGACCAAATAAATGCAGTGTATGCCT
>JAGQWV010001116.1 GCA_020437045.1 Saprospiraceae bacterium
AAAGTTTCCAGGAGGCGCGGGAAGTTAACCTGGCTAACTCTCTGGCCGGCAAAGTCGCCGGGGTCAATGTGAGCCGGATTGCTTCAGGACCTGCTGGTTCCAGTCGGGTCATCATCCGGGGTAATGTTTCTCTGGGAGGAAATAATCAACCTTTGTATGTAATTGATGGTGTACCTATCGATAACTCTGGCTTTGGTCAGGCAGGATTATGGGGTGGTGCCGATGAGGGGGATGGTACATCTAGTATCAATCCGGATGATATCGAAACCCTGAGTGTACTTAAAGGTGCGAATGCTGCTGCCCTATATGGTTCCCGGGCTTCCAATGGTGTTATCCTGATTACTACGAAAAGTGGTAAGGCCCGAAAAGGCGTGGGAATAGAATTTAACTCAAATCTCGTATTTGAAAACGTGCTTAACGATTTTGATTTTCAAGATCAGTACGGACATGGACGTCAGGGACGTAAGCCAGCTGATTTTGCGGAAGCCTGGGATGTTGGTCCTGCGAGCTGGGGTGGCCGATTGGATGGAAGCTCTGTTCCTCAATTCGATGGGGTAAGCAGACCTTATGTGTTTCAATCGGATGAGAACTTTAAGCGCTTTTACGACGTGGCTACCACGTTTACCAACTCACTGGGATTTTCGGGAGGCAATGAAAACCAGACCGTCCGTCTGAACCTCTCGGATATGAACAATAAAGGCGTTATTCCAAATTCTGGATTTAAGCGAAAAAACGTTAGTCTCTCGTATAATGGTAAATACCTGGATAGGTTGACTATTACTTCAAAAGTTTTGTATTCTAACGAGATTGCCAAAGGTCGTCCTAATATAGCAGACTCACCTGGAAATGCACCACAAGGCCTGATCCGATTACCAACTAGTTATAACGTTGATGACCTGCGCGGAGACCCGAATAAATTAGGAGCCGTACCAGAAGGTTTCGTACCTCCAGATCGCAAATTGCCTGGGGAAGAATTACAAATCTCAACAGACCTTTGGAATCAAAACCCCTGGTGGGCAGCCTATCAATATAAAAATGATGACACCAGAGACAGGGTCATTACTTCTAATTTAGCTCGTTTTGACATAACGGACTTCCTATACATTCAAGGTAGAGTGGGTATGGACTGGTATACGCGTAGAGAGACAAACTTGACACCCTATGGTACCGGTTATAATCGCGGCGGTGGAATCTCCGAGGTGGAGAGAAGACAGCGGGAGATAAACCTGGAAGCCATATTAGGTGCTAATAAATCGTTTGGAGACTTTTCTTTGGATGCCTTTGTAGGGGCAAACAGGATGCGACGAACTTCTGAAACTATCAGTGTAAGTGGAAGTAACTTTAATATTCCCTTCTTCGCTCAAGTCTCCAACGGCGCTAACCAAAGTATAGGATACGGAATATCTGAAAAAGGAATTAATTCGGTCTATGGCTCCTTGAACGTGGGCTATAAGAATTTCCTGTACTTGAATGGAACAGTGAGAAATGATTGGTTTTCAACATTGGCTCCAGAAACCAACAATATTTTATATCCTTCTGTGGGAATGAGCTTGGTATTTAGTGAATTGATGAATACCAGTTCTTTCTTTAGTTTTGGAAAATTCAGAGCCTCCTGGGCTCAGGTGGGTGGAGATACGGATCCATATAAATTGGCGCTTACCTACGGTTTAGGTCAGGGCTATAACGGACAGCCAAACGCCACTATTCAGCAGAGTTCGATACCCAATGCGGGATTAGTACCATTGACTTCGACGGAATTGGAGGTAGGAGTGGATCTCCGCTTCCTGAACAATCGATTGGGACTGGATCTAACCTACTACAAACAAACCACGACAGACGATATTTTGGATGCGGCTATTGCGATCACTTCAGGATTCAGTGCCACCAGTATAAATATCGGAGAAATGAGAAATTCTGGGGTCGAGATGTTACTGACGGGATCGCCCATTCGGAAAACGGACTTTTCATGGGATGTAACGCTGAATTTAGCTTACAATGATAATGAAGTGGTTCAGCTGGCAGAAGGAATTGAAAGTTTCCGGACCGGTGAGCCAAGAACCCGCTGGGCTTTTACTAATAATATTGTCGGATATCCCTTCAGTACCATCACTGGTTTTACTCAAAAGATGATTAATGGCCAACCGGTCTTTAATCCAGATAATGGGCAACCAATACAAAGTGGTGAAACTTCTATTTTAGGACAGGGAGTTCATAAATGGACCGGTGGTTTAACCAATGAACTTAGTTGGAAGAGCTTTTATGCCGATTTCCTTATTGACTTTAAATTTGGAGGTGATATCTATTCCGGAACCAATGTTCGTATGGTTGGTGCCGGTACCCACCGTATGACGGTTGAGCCTAACAGCGGATTGGGTTTTGTGG
>JAGQWV010001117.1 GCA_020437045.1 Saprospiraceae bacterium
CCCTGCGAGATTTAATTCTTAAGACCTTCACCATAGAACATTTCAACCGTATTAAGGAGGAAGGAAAAAAAGTAGCCATTGCCGTTTCTAATTTTACCTGCAACGTTGTCGAACACAAATACCTTAGAGATTGCACTTATGAAGAATTTGCCGAGTGGATTTGGATCAGTGCTAATTTTGTTCCGTTTATGAGCCTTGTCGTGAAAGACGGTCAAGAATATGCAGATGGTGGCTTTGGTAGTTTTATTCCTATCGAGGAAGCCATTGATGCCGGAGCTACTGAAATTGATGTAATAATTCTAACCCCTAGAAATAAAATTATCAAGAAAATTGCCAGCAGAAATGCATTTTCCCTCTTGATTTCGGCATTAGATTTTATGCTCTCACAAATTGCCAGAGATGAAAAATATATTGGGTTGCTTGAAAGTCTGCATCACAATATTAAAATTCGTTATTTTCATACTCCAAGAGTGCTGACGGATAACAGTCTTTGCTTTGATCCTGAACAAATGCACCTTTGGTGGGATGAAGGAAGGGCATTTGCCCGTAAACGTTTTGAGAACACCTTAAGTCTGGTTGATTAATGATTTTCGAGAAATTAACAAAAAAAATAAGCCCGGTAAATTATTACCAGGCTTATGCGTTTATTAATATTTTCAGGATCAATTATTCAGAGAAGAAATCCCGATCTCAGAGGTGATCCTTCCAGGATTTCCGTTCTTTGCGTTCGGACTTTTTTTTTCGTCGTTTTGATTTCCAGTCCTGTCCTATTTCGGAAAGTTGATCGGAAATTTGCTCCACTTGTTCCTCTACGATCTTGGCAATATTTCGAACGTTTATTTTTTCTCCACGCATTGCCAGAAAATCACCAGGGGTCTGGGCAACGGGTACTAAAGCCCATAAGAGTATGTAGATCGGAACACTCAGTCCACCGGCAAAGAATATCAGGGCAAAGGCCACTCTGACCCACACAGGTTCCTGAATTCCAAAGTAGGCAGCCAGTCCACTGCATACCCCACCAATAACCTTATCATCTGGATCGCGATAAAGTTTCTTCCCAGTCTTATATTCCCGTCCGGATACCGGTTCATCGTATATGGCTCCGTCTTCGCTGGCGGCTCCAAAGTCCTCCGGTGTGCCAAGAATGGAAATGACCTGATTAATATCGTCTTTGGCAACGATCTTCTTGCTTTTAAGTCTTTGTTCCAGCAGTTCGGCAATTCTTCTTTCTATGTCTTCCAGGATTTCGTCGCACCCTTCTGACCGTCGAAAATGCCCTTCGATCTTGTTTAGATAACTATGCAAAATCGCATAGGCATCATCATCGATGGTGAAGGGATATCCGCCTATGTTGATATTATATGTCTTATTCATTTTCAACGAGATTTTTTGTTGATTGTGTAACTACATTAACTAATTGATTCCAAGTGTCTAACAGTTCTCTTAGAAACGTTGTTCCCTCGTCTGTTAGATGGTAATATTTGCGAGGTGGACCTGAAACAGACTCCTGCCAATTATAACCTAAAAGCCCCGCATTTTTCAGTCGCGTCAGTAGGGGATACATGGTACCCTCCACTACGATGAGTTCATTCTCTTTGAGCTTTTCGATTATATCAGACGGATAAGCCTCTCCCTCTGATATAATCGCCAATATGCACAACTCGAGAACTCCTTTCCGCATTTGTGCTTTTGTGTTTTCTATTTTCATAATCCAAAGATAGTCATTTGAATGGTACTATGCAATACAAAGTACCTTTTTGGGCATATTACTATATGAACTGCCATTTTTTATCGATGAACGTGGGGTAATTGCACTAGCTCGGAAGTTGTCAGCTTGATCTATGAAGAGCGGCGCGGCATTCATAATGTGGGAATGATCCGGAAGCAAAGGTTTCTCAATTCGTGTTCTTGTAATTACCTATGGAAGTCGATCGGACCAGAGCATAGATATGGGTTGGAATGAAGGGAAGTCATTTAAGAGGGGGATTATGAAGCTCTCCAATGATACATAAAGAGCATATACATTGGAGAGCTATTAGAAGCAATATTAATTAGCTATTAGTTAAAGCCAATAAATCACTCAAAAGATATACTAAGATCAAAGACGCCTCAGTTTGAAGGTGTACTTGCCAAATCTGTCACTACCTTCCAGGTTCAATTTATTGCGGTTTAACTTGTCAATACTACCAAAGACTGAAAAATCTTCATGGTTGAGAAAATCAAAGAAAACTGCATCTACAAAAAATTCCAGGTCGGTGGCACTATTATCATATGCATCATCCTCGTCTACGATTAAATTCCACGCACCATCAAATACGGCCCTGAGTGAATAATCATCATACGTAGCGGTGTAATCTGGATAAAATTCGATCACATCATTTGCGAAGTCGGAGGTGATGTTGTCTCGGAAGAGTGCTCGATCTCTTTTGTAGAAGACTTTCTCAAATTCCCAGGCTCCAATTAACTTGTTTTCTTTCCTTCTGATTTTTCCTTCTTTACTGCAGGAGGTCACAAGCACCAGACAGGTGCAAAAAAGTAATAATTTATTCATAGCGGTCAATATTAATGTCGTACTTACAGGACGATAAATTAGAAAAGGAGTTGCAGATAAAAGTACCCAGACGATTGGTTTAATCGAATATTAACGGTCCCGTTAATACCCTGTTAACTTTATCTGTAAAGAAGATAGAAATTAAGAAAACCATAATTTTTTTTGGCGACAAATTCGCCTTGTCTGATCAGACAATTTCCAGGTTCAGTAGTCATAAGTCTCGATTGAGTATTATTGAGTTACTGAATGCTCGGATTTGCGGTAGTTTTGGATTTCAAATTTTAACCTTATGACTAACAGAATATTCACCATTATTTCGATGATTTGCTTTTGTCTTTTGATTGGTTGTTCAGGCGATTCAGACCCAAATTTGACGAATTTGTCCAATGACCTAAATCAGAAGATGGTAGAAGGCCGTTGGGAGATTACCCTGTTTTCTGATTCTGGTAAGGATGAAACCAATCATTTTTCGGGTTATCAATTCGTATTTACGGCAGACAAATTAGTCAGTGCCACCAAGGCTTCTTCGGTAATTAATGGTAGCTGGTCTATCGTCAAAGATCAAAGCAGCGATGACAGTGTAGAAGACCTTCATTTTAATATTGTTTTTTCAGCTCCAGATTCATTTGAAGACCTTACCGAAGATTGGCAATTTATAAGTCAAACGGATCAGAAAATCGAACTCATCCACATCAGTGGTGGTAATGGCGGAACTGACTATTTGACCTTTCAAAAATTATAGGTTGGTTTTTAAATAATATGAAGGGACTCATTGAGCTATGCACTTAGATTGGCATAGCTCTTTTTGGGTTAGATA
>JAGQWV010001118.1 GCA_020437045.1 Saprospiraceae bacterium
AAAGACCTTACATCAATCGTAAAAAGACCTTTGGGATAACCGGGCGTTATTTTTTTGATCATCGAAGAGAATTTGCTTATGCCACCCGGGGTAATAAGCAAATTCTCTTCGATGATCAGGATCAAATCAATTATCGAAGTACCAAAGCCATTCTTTCTTTCCACTTTAGACCAAGGGTAGAAGGTTTTCACGAGTGGCTTCTTAAATATGAAAATAATTTAGTCACCGATAGTATTTTGGATCTAAATCCCCAGTATTTCAACAACAGAAGTAGATTTCGCTTTCTGGAGATAGATTATGTCTTTCGTCGTGAACGACGAGATAACCGTTTTTATCCCATCAAGGGTAATTTTTTGGAAGCAGAAGTACAAAAAATTGGCCTTGGGCTATTTAATCATGTTAATAAATTAAATACCTCATTAGCTTACGCACATTATTTTCCTCTTTTGGATTGGCTGAATCTGGAGATGAGAGTAAAAGGTCAGCGTGAATGGATGCGGGGCCAACATCCTTACTTTGGTTTGGAAGCGTTGGGTTATGGAGAAGATTATGTTCGGGGCTACGAGTTTTATGTCATTGATGGTACAGATTTTCTAGTCTCACGAAACTCATTGAGGTTTAAATTCTTTGATCGAATTTTTGATCTCAAGAAAAAGATGCCCGTAAAGAATTATCGGCTCTTTCCAGTGACGCTTTGGTTTACCGTTAATGCCGATGTTGGAAAATCATTTAATTATCTCTTTAATGAAGAAAATCCACTAAACAATAAATGGTTATTCGGAAAAGGTGTGGGGTTGGATGTCGTGTTATATTATAAATATGCCTTTCAGATTGAGTATAGTATTAACCATTTGAATGAGAAAGGTATATTTTTGCACATCAGGTCTGATTTCTAATGAAAGTACTTATTTACGGGAAGAGAATCACGGAATCACAAATACCTTCGTTACGGTTATTGTTTGATTTGTTGGAGAATGATGAATCCGAAGTTTACATCTATCAGCCATATTATGAGGAAATCCGCGACTTCATCGAGATCCGGATGCCTATCACACCCATAGCTGATTACCACGACCTCAAAAACAGGCAAATCGATTACGCTTTTACCCTCGGAGGTGATGGTACGATTCTAAGTGCAGCTACCCTGATCCGTGACACGGGTATTCCAATCATGGGTATTAATCTAGGTCGGTTGGGTTTCCTTGCCAGTATAGAAGAAAAATTAATTGACCAGGCCCTAAAAATGCTCAAAGAGCAGCGATACCGGCTCGAAGAGCGATCAATGCTGTATTTAGATGCAAGCCCGGCTATTTTTGGAGAAACCCCATTTGCCCTCAATGATTTTACTATTTTGAAGCGGGACAATTCTTCAATGATCGTCATTCATACCTATATCAATGGAGAATTTCTTAATTCATATTGGGCTGATGGTTTAATAGTGAGCACACCTACGGGCTCTACCGGGTATTCTCTTAGTTGTGGTGGTCCTATCGTATTTCCTGAGTCGAATGACTTTATTATTACTCCGGTAGCACCGCATAATTTAAATGTGAGACCAGTGGTTATCGCA
>JAGQWV010001119.1 GCA_020437045.1 Saprospiraceae bacterium
GCTCTTCAAATTTTAATTTTAATAAAATCTCTGATGGCGGCTTACTGCCTTTGAAATAGGAGAAAAGCGACTGATAATACTGGATGAGTGTTTCGTCCAGATGCAGTGGAATAACCGACCGGGTATCCTCGTGTTGCATTCGGGGAAAGGCAATCTGATGTTTGTGTATGACCTCCCGGATGAATGCATCCGAAATAAAGATGATCATATCGCAAAATAATTCCTCAAAAAATTGAGGAATTATAAATGCTCCTTTCTTTACGAAATAGGATTCTCCCGCCTTGATCAGGTATTTGGCATCGGCGGTTTTTAAAGTCATTTTTCCGGATACCACATAAGTGAAATAGTTGTTGTGGGACCAGATCTCTGCTCTGGGACCACCTGGCTCGCAGGTGTACTCTACAAAGAGCAAGTCATCGACTTTAAATTTGTTAAAGGCAGTACTCTGCCCTAGTGCATCAAAAAGATTACTCATAGTTGATTACCTGGATTATTTATCCGAAACGACCAAAAAATCATTTAGGAGCTACCTGAAGATAAGAAAGTTGTTACTGTGATCACCTGCATCCATCGATTTCATTGGATCGATCGGAAAATATCCACCTACACAGCAACACCGATTCTCCAGTAGGCTCGGGCTAAAGTCGGTGTTCTCTTCTTTATGAAAATATTTAGGTCTGCACTGGAAAACGACGAATTTACGATCGCCATGATGGTAAAAAAATAGCAAGAGGCACGGAGCCCCCTGCTATCTAAAAATACTACTACTATAATCTTTACCTAAGATCTACACTCACACTAATGGTATAACTTCGTCCAGGGGCATAAACGGGTATCATTCGATTGGCTGCGGTGGCGCGGGTTAAATGCTCGTAATAATTGACGTCGAAAATATTTTGCACCCCGGTTGTTATTTTTAGGGTTTCTATGATCTGATATTTAAGAGAAAAATCGGCGACAAAAAATCCTGGTGTTACCGTCTCGCCATATTCGGGAGAAATACGTGATTGTTCCAGCACCTCCCGAAGACCAATTTCTGGCTGCAGACGTTTTTTCCATATTTTTCCTTTTAAATGGTAGCGTAACTCCAGGGGGGCAATTTCCGGGAGCGGTTCTGCTCTGGTAATGTCTTTTCCATAAGTATATGCCACGCTGAAGCGTTGGGTTAAATATTGACTCAGCGTATGATTTAATTCGATTTCCCCGCCGGTCAACAGGGCTTTATCCAGGTTAATAAATTGTCGGACACCCGGACTATTGGGTAGACGGGTATTTAGCGCTGTATTAATCCGGGATGTGATGAAATCCTGAAGATAACTTGCGAATAAATCAACATTTAAAGACAGGTTATTTCTCCGGAATTGAAAGGTGAGATCTATTTGATTATTGACCTCCGGTTTTAGTGCCGGATTACCCACCAATTCATAGGGATCCAGGCCTACGGTCAAATAATTAATAAATCGTTCTGTCAACCCTCCGCTACGTTGAGCACGACCCATCCAGAGACCGAGGGCAATATTCGAGTCGAAATTTTTAATACCGCCTAAGCTAAAGCTGGGATTAAACTGAGTGACGGAAGTTTCGGTATTGATCTCTGTGAATTCGGGTTGGGGATCAGTGATTTTTCCCTGATTTAATTCCATTCGTCCGGAGAAGACCAGTTGCCAACTATTTTTTTGATACTGGTATTCACTGAAAAATGCCGATTTCGTTATTCGTCCATTCTGCCAGGCATTATCATAAACGGTTTTACCGGCATTTGGACCGAGGAGAAATTCTCTTTCCCGGATCCCTTCCGCCTGATCGGCCCGAATATCGATTCCGGTGTATAACGATCCATTGCCATATTGCCAGTGGGCTTCACTTCTTCCACCCATGGCATTGGTAGTGGCATTGGTACTGGCATTCATCATCCTCGGGTTGAGGTTTTTTAATTTGTTGTTCATCAGATGGTCGACCAGACTACCAAAAAAGGCGGTGTTCAGGGATTTTAGATAACCGTGGCTGAACTTGATTTCGTGTTGAGCTTTGAGCAACCAGGTATCATCGTCACGCAGATCCATCATTAAGGAGGGGAAATCAGCATCTCTGGCCAGATTTCTGATCACAGATATTTTCACCAGCTGATCAGTGGAGATCTTAAAGCCTAGATTGGAGCCAAAACTCCCCCGTAAAAAATCTGCCTGTACCAGCGATCCATTTCCGGCCTTGTAGTCATGTCCTTCCGACCAGGAAGCAAAAAATCCCAGGTCATAATTTCTTCCGGAAAACCCAAGTTGGCCTTCACTACGAAGGAGGCTTCCATTGCTCTCATAACCACCCGAAATACGCCCATAGATGTTGTGTGCTTCGGAAAATGCCGGGGTGGTGCCGGCAAAATTGATAGTTGCGCCAAAGGCATTGCCAAACCGTAGCTGATGCGGGCCCTTCAGTACTTCAATCCGGTCGATCATATTAGGTGCCATCTGGCTGGTCGGCGGATCCATTCGGTTCGGACACGCTGCCACTGCCGATTGTACACCGTCCAGAACAATATTTACCTGGTCGTATTTAAATCCACGCACCACCGGATCAAATCCGTAACCGCCACTTTTTCGTATACTGCTGATACCCGGTATATCTACCAGGAGGGCACCTGCATCATGTGCCATTTTCTCTTCATAACTGAGATCCCGTTTAATGACTTCATCTGCTTTAGGCCGCAAAGCGACGATCGTGGCCGGAAAAAAAACTTGGGATTCCATGGGGAGCGAGTAACTACCCCGGGCAATCACCATATTTAACTCTTGATAAGCGATTTCCCATGCTCCGTAGGCAACATGGGAGATGAACATCGGATACTCACCGGTTGATTGGAAGGTGATTAGCCCATCGGCATCGGAGGTGCCCTTCTGGTGGTCATACTGCCATAGAGCACCGGCTATTGGTTGATCATTTGTCTCATCAAGAAGCCTGAAAGAAGCATCGTTTTGAGCATAAGCAGTCCGGGACTGAAGGATCAGAAATAGAGATAAAAAGAGGTATTTGAATATACTTCTTAAGTATATAGTAGACATCATGAATCGATTTAAAAAGGTTAGCTAAATCCGGACTTATGGCGATTGGATCTTTTTTACAAAGGACCTAACTGATGCCGGTCATTTTTTAAAGCATCTTCACATTTCCGGTGAATAACATGTTTGGAAATAGCAGACGCAGAGGTATGGGATACTTGTCCCTGTGCTAGTCTGCAATCATTAGGTATGTGAAGAAATTAGAACCGGGGCGGTCTGAAAAGGCTGAATAAATATTCGGACGGCAAAGCGGTATGCACAATCCGCATGATTGTCGATTGGATTAGAACAACTGGCGACTCGTATGATCCCGCTGATTTCCAAAAAAAAGTTATTGGCAACTGATCACTGAGTAGCTTAAAGCCGGATTGCTTTTCGTTATCGTGGTTTTTTTCCAGTTCCAATTTTAGTTGGCAGGAACCATGACACATATTGTCTTCCAGATTCCGGTATATACAGAGGTTATTGGCAATATAATCTTCATGCAACTTAAAAGCCGACAGCGTGGCCACATCTCTTAGTGCCGTGCTAAGGATTAATCCAACCAGCATGCCAGATAACAATAGTCGCATGGTGCGAAGATAATTTTTCTCAGCAAGTTGAGGGGTGATTTTAATCACTGTCGGATTTTGTATTAGGGTGGCAGGCATTCAGCTGTCTCCAAGCTGAAACCCCCAATTGCAAATCCACAATAAGTGTCGTTTAGGTAGGGAGTTTCTATGGTTAGGAAATCGATTCTTGCTAAGTAGGGAGAGCGGTGAACCTGTCTGGTCACACAATTCCAGATGCAGAAATTGAAAATCGTGAATCGTGAATAGGTTGTTAAAATATAATAACTTTAGTATTTTGTATTGTAAAGACACGGAAGGCACTTTGATGATTGCCATAGGCAGATTAATCAGGAGCTTCAATATTCGATTTTTGTCGTTTACAAACGTTTAAGAAACGGATAAGGAGTTGGTTTACAGAGAGGATGTGAAATGCCTGTTTCGTATATAAATGAGTTAGGTAGCATTAAGAAAAAAACA
>JAGQWV010001120.1 GCA_020437045.1 Saprospiraceae bacterium
TATAGCGGGGGGAAATTTACGTGATCAATTGAATGTTGGTCCACTGCCACGAGGAGGAAATGGTACGACTGTCGGAAGTACCGGAAGCAGTCTTAATCAAAAAACCGGTGCAACGTTTAAGATAATTTCAGACACCGAAGATTGGGACCGGACCTTAGCGATTAATTCTCCCGGACAATCAGGAAATCCAGAAAATGAACACTATGATGATCTATTTGAATTATGGGCATCGGATCAATATTTTCCCTTGTTTTACTCCAAGGCAAAAATAGAGTCAGTACTTGATCAGACAATAATCTTACTTCCTGAATGAAGTTGACAAAAACGGAAGCCAGAAGGCTCATTATTTCGGCGTCTGGATTGCACAAATCTATACCCTTTGGCACGGGACTTTCTGCCGTACAAAGGGCTATCAGACATCTGGGTTATGTGCAAATCGATACCATATCTGTAGTGGAGCGGGCACATCATCATGTGTTGGCGTCCCGGATACCGGGCTATCAGATCAAATATATCGATCACTTGCAAAAGCAAGCTAAAATTCTCGAATATTGGTCTCATGCGGCTGCTTACTTACCTATGGAAGACTACCGGTATACACTTCCGTTGAAGCAACACTTTCGGGATTTAAAGGACCGATGGCCGAAGTCGGATCAGAAAATAATGGCTGCAGTACTCGAAAGGATAAGACAGGAAGGACCGTTGATGGCAAGAGACTTTGAAAACCCGGGCGACCGAAACAGGCAAGGCTGGTGGGATTGGAAACCGGCAAAATTAGCCCTGGAAAGATTATTTTTTCAAGGTAGTTTGGTGACAATTGGGAGAAAGGGTTTTCAAAAGATTTATGACTTGCCGGAAAACTATATTCCTTCTCATGTGAATGTATCAACTCCATCTGAAAATGAATATGCAGACTATCTGATTAACCGCGCCTTACGATCACATGGTATAGTTTCTTTTTCTGAAATGACCTATCTGCAAAAGGTTAAGAAGCATATTGCTGATTTCCTAAATGATAAACTTAAAAAAAAGGAGATACAAAGAGTTGATGTTGAGGGAGTATCAGGAGGTCCCTATTTTATAGATCCATCATCTCTGGAACAACCAATGCGATTAACCTCCCCTCTAAAGATCCTGTCACCTTTTGACAATCTGACCATTCAGCGGAATCGACTTAGGAATTTTTTCGACTATGAGTATCAGATCGAGTGTTATGTGCCATCTAGTAAAAGGATTTATGGATACTTCTGTTTACCAATATTAAACCGCGACCATTTTATTGGAAGGGTAGACATCAAAGCTGACCGTAAGAACAGTGCATTGATTATTAATAATATATTTTTTGAAAATGAAAAAGCAAAAGATGTGCCTCCGGTAAAATACAGTAAAGCGATTATTGAGTTTGCCGAATTTAATCAATGTCCAAATATTTCTGTAAAGAAATCTTCCGACGATTTGTTGACAAAAGAAATCATGCTAAATATTTGATTGCAACAAGCAAATTAAATACCATGAAATACGGTTATAGACGGGCTTATAATCTGCCCTTAGAAAGTTATTACTGTCGATTTACAAAAGTAGGAGATAAAGGAGAGCCGCTATTGTGGTTCCAAGAATAGGCCCTATAATGGGAATCCAGGCATAACTCCATTGGCTGGTACCTTTTCCTTGAATAGGAAGGATCTGATGTATAATCCTTGGAGCAAGATCCCTGGCTGGATTTATCGCATATCCTGTCGTTCCTCCCAGGGATAATCCAATCACGAGCACGATTAATGATACAGGAAGGGCTCCTAAACTTCCCAGTCCAGCGGGGGTCGCATT
>JAGQWV010001121.1 GCA_020437045.1 Saprospiraceae bacterium
TTGACTCGGTTCATACACAAGTCATATTTATTGAACAACAGGACTCTCTGATCTTTGCTTTTGAAAAAAACGGGTGTACCGTATTTGATACCAAAACCCAGGAGCGAATAGCAGGGATGTGGCTCGGTGGCTACAAAGTATTAGTACCATTTCGACCCATTGCTATCGGTAATGCCGAATTTCTGCTTCCGTGGGATAATCAGATTTGGAAAATCAATGTTTTGTCGAAAGAGTCCCAGGTGATATACACCACTGAATCACCCATTTATCAGTTTATTAAGGCTCCTGGATTCTATTATATAGTGACGCAAACGGGTGAAGTTTTGCAGGTAGATGATCTGTTTAACCGAAGCCGGCCAATCCTGAAGTTAGACCCAGCCAATGAAATAACCAGGTATTTTAGTACGGCATTTAATTCCGATGATCATCTGATTTGGTTTAGTTGGAATAGCCAATTGTTTCAAATAGAGCCATCTTCCGGCATTCATAATATCCTTTATCCAAATGGTATAGCTGAAAAAAGGTCAACTTCCCCGGTTAAAGTTTTTGATAATCAATTAGTCTATCTCGAGGGACAGCAAATTCGTGACTTAAATAGCGATAAATTGATTTACACCATACCGGATCAATGTTTGAAGCATGGCAAGGTAGTCAACTATTATTTCGACGCCACTAAAAAATTATGGTTTCATGTCACGGATAATAATAAGCTCGATAGTTGGCTTTATTTTACGGACGGTTCGATCCTTGACTCTCTACCAATACGGGCTTTTAGAACCCATTTTAAAGAAGATGACCAGTCGCAGCTTTGGATATGTACCGATGGTCAGGGAATTATTAGAGTTCATTCCGATCTCCGTATGGAGAGTACCAATACAAGTGACGGAATCCTGAAATCGGACTGGGTAGTGGATGTGGAATTTGTCGGTGACTCTACCATAGCGATCGGATATCGCTATGATGGACTACATCTAGTCAATTTATCATTGGATTCTACGATTGAGAACTTTGAATATAATCCGGAAGAAATTCATACACTCAGCAATAATAATATCAAAAAACTGGAATTGGATTCCTATGGCAGGCTTTGGATTGGCACCGATGCCGGACTGAATTATCTTGATCTTCATACTCGAAATATGGAAAGATTTTATTACGACTCTGCGCTGCCTTTTCCGGGATTGATTTATAATCTATTGGAGGATGATTATCAACATCTTTGGGTTGAAATGAATAACGAGATTTATTTTGTTAATCTGGAAAATTCTTTGGAAGCATTCAAGTTACCCATTAATCTAACTCCTGGTGAAGATATCTATCATCATGCATTTTTAAAAGCCAATAATAGCATTTATATACCAACGGATAAATTCGTCAAGGTTATTGATTCAGCGTCATTAAAGCAATCACAGAAGGTTATACCTCTTCAGTTGGTTGGATATGATCTCTTAAATTCGGATAATCGATCAGAAAATCCGTCTTATGCTCATAACTTTGTGACAAAGGATTCCAATCATCATATTACCCTGCCTTTTCGAGAGAATTCTTTTACCATTAATTATTTTATTCCTGATTTTACCCATCGGGAATCCAATGAGTATCGATACC
>JAGQWV010001122.1 GCA_020437045.1 Saprospiraceae bacterium
CTGACTGGTCACTGACCCGATCATTCCCAACGCTGCAGATTCTTTGGAATTATTGACTGGAGGAAGCCAGGCATCAATCCTCTGTACTTCTACCAGTTTGGCGATTTCCTCAATATCACCCAAAGGCAATTGTGCCGTAATTCGCCCAAATTGTTCGGAGGAATTAAGAATTTGCGCACCGAGTGCTTCGAGTGTATGCAGTAGATTCACCGATACCGCGGCGGTTATATCCACTTTAATCATATCCTGACCGACTATGGGAATACCCACCTGAAGATGGTCAACTTCCGCAGTGAGTTTTTCTCCTTGTTGCATTCTCATTTTAAAAAGCAATTGAGAGCTGATCTTCTTTTGATCAGGCGTCCGCACCTTCTTGTCCTTTTCCAAAGACAGTAAAGCGCGCTGAAGCCCGGGATCAATATTTTGAGAAAATCCGATCTCGGGCTTCCAAATAAGTATGAGGCAGATCAGTAACCCTATGGGCAGTGTCCGCATTACTTGTACTAATGTGTAAATCATCTGTTCCAGTTATCTTTTGCAAGTACTTCTATCTATAAAATCATATAATCTTCTCAATTCCATAAGTTTCCACCTCCTTAATCCTATTGTAAGAATACGCTAGTTAAGAAGTTCTACATTGCTTCGGTTTCCACATCTATCTGCATTTAAAATGCTCTTATTGCTCTGACCTTATAACTGGTATCATCCTTGTTATTATCATAGAAAAAGTTGGTAGTCCCGGTATGAAAATCAATAAAATGTGCACAGCATTTCTCACCTGATTCCTGGTATTCAGTCGAAGACCAATAGCGAGCGTCGGCAAAATTCCCAATATTGGTATTAGGGGCTGGTGCACCCGGTCCAATCGTTTGATACATGAGATACAATTCATAGCGGGAAGGAAGGTACCAATCGTAGTAGGTATTGTTAATATTAATAGAAGAGCAGGCCCATGCTGCCGGTGCCATATTACCTGGATACTTTTCAAAGATCATTCGCTGATTAAATGCTCCGCCATGCGGGCCATCTGCAAACGCGCCTACTTTTACTGTATCCACTGTCCATATATAGGTATCCGGTTGATCCACGGTGTTTGCAACCAATCCATGTTGTCTCGAGCCATCCTGGAGGTCTCCGATGCTCAGTCCAGGGGAAGACCAGGATGCCAGGCCATCTGCATCAGAAGTAAGTACTTTACCATTGCCTTGTGTCCCGTCCGTAATCTTTACTTTATCAAGAACCTCTAAGGCCTGCGCCTGAATACTTGACAAGCTTGTCATGAAAAAAAAGAAGAAAAAACAACATATATATACCTTTTGATTGCTCATGCTTACTGTTATTTTTTTTATCAAATTAGTCTATAAGTTCATTACGCTGAATAGATCCATCTAAGAGAACAATGTCTGCCCCATTAATTTAGAATTCTTTCCGAATAAACCCGCAGGCTTTTAGTGAATGACTACTAAGTATTAATGAGTGGTGTCAAGTATTTAGTGAATGATTTTCGAGATTACTTGCAGAAGGGATTTATTTTTAAGATCTATATCTGCGAACGAACAAATTGGAGAAAACCATTTATCACCGGATTCTAAACTGCCTTACCCTATAAATTCAATGTTATTGACATCCTCCGATTCTGGCTTCAAAGATAGAGGTCTGTGGTACCGTAAAATTGTTTTGCATTTCCACATTATTCCCTGCCCTGAATGTGACAGTATTACCCTGACCAATCATGCCTGCTGAAGTCAGCTGGGTCCCGGCCTGATATACGCCACTGGCAATGTTTGCATCATTGACCGCTAGTGTAGGTGGACATGGTCCGCCACCACCGGAGGTACAAATTTCCAACGTCCAGCCTATCAATTTTCCCGTGTCATCAAAGCCATCGTTGTCGGCAACTTTCAAGATCCAGTTACCCATGGGATTTTCACCGTCAAATGCTGAAAGTGGATTTTGTGGTTTCACGGTTGCTCCTGTATTGTAGGGGCATGGTATTGTTGCCGTACCCGCTTCGTCATCCAACGAAATATCAAAGTCCGTTGTATTATTGCCATTGTCACAGGCACCATTAATCAGGGTTACCATGGTTCCTGTCGGACTAATGATTTTAAAACTTAAAGCCCCCAGGTAAGAATGCGTGCCTTTGATACTTTTTACATTGACATCGGTGATGGTACCACCTGATGTCACATTAATAATGGAATTTACCCCTGAAGGCATATTGTCCGGAATATCTTTTGGTACATCGGTAGCCACATAATCATTGCAGGTATTGCCGGTACCTCCGCCCTGATATTCCAAAGCCC
>JAGQWV010001123.1 GCA_020437045.1 Saprospiraceae bacterium
CGGTAGCCATAAATGCCATGGCAAAGAAGAAACTACCCATATAAAATTGATAGTGCCAAGGCACATTCATGAAAGGTGTTGCTCCCCAAGCATTTAATAACATTGACATAATTGCCGCCCCGAAAACCATGCTCACCATTATTCTCCAACTGGCTATTCCGGTAGCAATCAAGAACAATGCTCCAATAATAATAATTGGTTTACAAGTTTCTCCAATCGATCCCGGGATAGCTCCCCACCACATTTCATTTGCTGAGTAGACCTTAGTGACAGCTTCCCATCCACCCTGATAAGCCAGTGTCAATGGTGTAGCTCCTGTGTATCCATCAACCACTGTTGCAGCACTATTAAAAGTATCTGCCCCAAAAAGACCGAAAAGCCAATCACAGGCATGATGCCAAAGCCCATATTCTGCCGCTGCCCCTGCCTGAGTGGAAGCAATGCCTGAAACCCAAACTTCATCACCAGAAATGGTTGTTGGATAGGCAAAAAATACAAAAACCCGGGCCAGGAGAGCCACATTCCAGATATTCATACCCGTACCACCAAAGGCCTCTTTTCCGAGAACTACAGCAAACGCTACTGCCAATACAAGGATCCAGATTGGCAAATCAGGTGGCATAATCAATGGGATCAAAGCTCCTGACACCAGAAATCCTTCTTCAATGCCATGACCTTTCTTGTAAGCAAAAATAAATTCGATACCCAGCCCGACCACATGGGTTACAATCCAAATGGGTAATAACTTACCCAGACCAAAGAAAAATTTCAAATGAAATCCATCCAAGAAGCCAGGATATTCGCCCAGAGCTAGAAAATGCTGGTAACCGATATTATAAATTCCGAACAAATAAGCCGGAATCAACGCATAAACCACAAACATCATGGTACGCTTCAGATCCATTCCATCCTTTATGTGCGTACCACCGTGGGTGACTTCATTCGGTGTAAATAGGAATGTAAAGAATCCGTCATATAATGTATGAGCAAAGGTTCCCTTTTTGGGTTCCAGCTTTTTAGCAAATTTTAGAAGTTTACTCATTATTTGTTGGTTGATGAACTTATCCCTGCTCGCGCATTAAATCCAGACCGGTTCGTAAAATGTATTGAAGGGGTTGTTTTGATGTACAGGCAAATTCGCACAATGCTACATCTTCTTCTGAAAGTTCGAGAATACCCAAACCTTCCATCTTTTCAAAATCCTTGGCTAAGATGGCTTTCATCAGATGCTGGGGATATATATTCATAGGTAGCAAATCCTCGTATTGGCCAGTGACGACAAATGCCCGTCCCTCACCATGTGTATTGGTATTTACATTAAAATGAATATCCTTAAAATAGGTACCCCGGAAGGTTCTCGATATACTTGGTCGCAATTTGAATGGCAAAAGCCAGCCAAAAAGTTCGTATTGATTCCCTTCTGGTATGACACTGATTTGATCGTCAAAATAATTTAAATAGCTATCAATTGACTTGGTACTACCTGAAAGTACATCACCAGAAATAATTCGTTCACCTTCTTTGACTCCCTGACCGGCAAGTAGCCCATCTAATTTAGCGCCTAAAACAGTTTGAACATATTGAGGAGATTTTATCGACTCTCCACCTAAGGCAACGATACGAGATGCGTCAAATTTCTGCTCGGTAATTAGCTTACCCAATGTAATTGTTTCCTGTACTCCCAAAATCCAAACCTGATCTTTGGAACTTATCGGTTTTATATGATGGATCTGAATACCTACATTTCCCGATGGGTGGGGACCCTTAAACCAGTGTTTTTCAGCATTTTTTGCATCCGTAAATGCCATTGAAGGAGCGGACTTGTCATTGGCATCAAGGCCTAAATATACCTTACCACTGGTGAGTT
>JAGQWV010001124.1 GCA_020437045.1 Saprospiraceae bacterium
CTACTTTTGCCGCTAATAGAATAATGGGAATATGTGATGTTAACAAATCGTTGTGCACGGCCTCACAAACAGCATAACCATCATATCCGGGCATCATGACATCGCTAATAATTAACTCCGGAATTTTGTCTCTGGCGACTTTTATACCCTGCTCACCGTCCTGTGCCTCCAAGACGCGGTAGGAATCTCCCAAAATTGCAATCAAATAACTTCGAACATCGGGATTGTCCTCAATAATCAACAAAGTAGGTTGATTAATATCCGATTTGATCCTTAATAGTGTGGGAATTTGATCTTCCAAATTAGTGGTAGCTTGAGAAAAGGAATAATCTACAGATCGCAGCGTGGCTTCTGTTGTCATCTGTAGTGTGATCAAAAATGTGGTGCCCTTCCCTGGATTACTTTCCACATCGACTTTCCCACTCATAAGTGGCAATAATTCCTTTACCAAAGCCAGGCCAATGCCAGTTCCTCCTATTGTCCCTGATAAGCTTTCATCTACCTGGTAAAAACGGTCAAATATCAAATTTAGGTTATTGCTATTAATTCCAATACCGGTATCCACAATCCGAATGCAAAAACCACCACTACTATTCTGAAAAGTACTTACCGTGATCTGACCCGCACTTGTAAATTTCATTGCATTTGATACAATATTTGAAACAACGATTTCCAGTTTCTGCGGATCAAAATCCATAATCAAGTACTCCCGCTGATGAGCAATTTCAAATTGCAATTTTTTTGATTGGGCTTGAAATTCAAATGGCTCAAGAATATAGTTTATGAAGCCTATCATATCTGATTGCACCGGCTGATAGATCAATTTACCAGATTCAATCTTCTGAAGTTCTAGAACCCTGCTTACCATAGCTAACAACTTTTGACTTTGAGCTTCAATTGTATGACTCCCTTGCTGCACCCATTCCTTTGGTTTATCCCGAATCAGTTTGGCCACTCCGGATATAATGGTCAATGGAGTACGAAATTCATGGGTAATATTCGTATAAAGATTTGTTCTTAATACATCAATATCTCGCAGTCGTTTTGTTTCGCCTTCCTGAATATGCAATGCGGTCTGCAGCATCCATCTTCGTCGTTGATAATACCACAACCCATAAATTAAACCTACGATAAGAATCAAGTAAACAAGATAAGCCAGCCACGTAGTCCACCATGGAGAAGCAACCGTCAAAAATAAAGAACGGTACTGGTCATTCCAGATACCATCTGAATTTGTTGATCTCACTTTAAATTCATATTGCCCTGGGTCCAGATTGGTATACGTCGCACTCCGCTTATTATGCACATATTGCCAATCCTTATCAAACCCCTTTAACTGATAGGCATATTGAATTTTTTCAGACCCGTCGTAGTCCAGGGCTGCATAGTCAATAGTAAAGACCCGGTGATCATAATTCAATCCAATCTGCTCTGCAAAAACTATACTCTGATCTAGCATAAAAGCATCAGAATCTACCCCAATGTTAATCGATACAGGTTCGTTAAATAACGAAAAATTCGTCAAAATAACCGGGGGCTTATAGTCACTAACTTTAACCCGATTTGGATGCAAAATATCGATACCAGAAGTGCCCATAAAGAATAATAGATCGGTAAATCTACTCTTACCATATAAGAATCCATCATATCGATTGCTGGCTAAACCATTTTCCATGGTAAAGTTTATTACTTCATAAGTATATGGGTTGAATCTGGTGATTCCTTCAAAACTCAACATCCACAGATCACCCTGATCATCAGGTAATAAGCTAAATATATTGTTGCTCAGTAGGCCTTCTCTTACGGTAAAATGAATAAATTTCCCAGTGGCCGTATCCAATCGATTCAAACCACCCCCATACGATCCCGACCAAATATAACCCAAGCTATCCTGATAGATACAAAAAGAAGTATTTTCACTCATCGATTCGGGATCTGAATTGAGGTGCTTATAAACCACGAAATCATCTGTGATCTCCCTATATTTCAATAGTCCATTTCTGGTGCCAATCCAGATCCCTTGTTGAGTATCCTCATAAATGGCCCGAATAGCCTTATTAACCACCATTCCATCTGTACTTGGCAAGGGATCATATTTGGATAATATATTTGTTTCCAAATCAATACGAAAAAGTCCATGAAACCAACCTGCAATCCACAAATTATTCCGGGAATCCTGCCATATATCACGAATAATAAAATAATCGGGAAATTTATAGTCAATATATTTCAATAAATAATTTTCCACTACGTCTTTTTGTCGATCGTATCGATAAACTCCTTGG
>JAGQWV010001125.1 GCA_020437045.1 Saprospiraceae bacterium
GTTACTGCGAAAATGCTGCACTAGTTTTTCTCAACATAAAAAAATCGTATTTTTCTAATTAATCACCATCCTATTGATACCTATTAATTTAAAGTTAAAACACCCGGGACTAAATGATGTATCGAAGAGATTTTTTGAAAAACACGGGAGGGAGTCTGGCACTATTTCCATTTTTACATCAATTGGCACAGATTGCAGGAAAAGAAAATCCGAATATCCTATTAGTATCAGGTTGGCAGGATATTAATATCGGAGACATCGCTCACACTCCCGGTCTATTGCATATTTTAGAAACTTTTATGCCGGATGCTTCGATTGTGCTGTGGAAGAAAAGTAAAGGAGAGGAGGTCAGGCAATTGCTCAATGAAGCATTTCCGAAGGTCGAAATCTTCTATGAAAAAAAGGAGGATAATAAGATTTTAGTGAATGAAATACTGCAGGAGAAAATTAAATGGGCAGACGTAATGATTCATGGCTCCGGCCCATCGGTGGTGGGACGGGATAATTTGCAATTATGGTCTGAATACACGGACAAACCATTTGGAATTTTTGGCACAACCATCCAGCAAGTAGATGAAGAATTAAGACAATTACTGGGTAAAGCGGCTTTTATCTATACCCGGGAGACCGCATCACTGGAGGTGCTTGAGAAGGAAGGACTTTCCGGTGACCATATTGCATTTGCTCCCGACGCCACTTTCTTTCTAAATCTTCATGATCGACAGCGTGCAAATGCTTTTCTTCAAGAACACCAACTCCAAGAGGGAAAATATATCTGCGTGATACCCCGGTTGCGTTTTACACCCTACCATAAATTAAAGAAAGTCAATTGGAGTGACGAAAAGATCGAAATGGTGGAGCGGGTTAACGCAGAGACCAAAGAAAAAGATCATGCTAAATTGCGCGAAGCGATGATTGCCTGGGTCAGACAAACCGGAAATAAGGTGCTTGTCTGCCCGGAGATGACCTATCAGGTCGATATCATGGACGAATTATTAATTGAGCCTTTACCGGAAGACGTCAAGGCGCAGGTCATTAAACGCGGGTATTGGATGCCCGGCGAAGCGGCATCGGTTTATCAGTCAGCCTTTGCCGTGATGAGCAGTGAATGTCATTCACCCATTATTGCGCTGACGAACGGAACACCAGCCTTTTACATACGTCAGCCGACCGACACCATTAAAGGACAGATGTATTATGACCTGGACCTATCCGATTGGGTTTTTGAGATCGATGACGTTAGTGGCAATGATATTGCAACGGCGTTAATGGACATTTATCATGATTATTCCCGTGCTAAAGACAATGTTGCGAGCGTCAATGATTCGATTGAAAAACTCTATAATGAACGCATCCAACTAATTCATGATCTAATCAAATAAAATCTTTTCTTCACCCATTTATTTCAAAGTTCATGTTTTAAATTGATAATCGATAAACACAGCTTATTATATTTTCTGAATGATACAATTAATTGAAAATGCACAAGGTTTTTCTTCCGGGCTTGCTATAAAAAGTGAGGGTTCAGCGTATTCTTACGCTGAATTGCTGGATCGGTCTCATCAAATAGCCAGCTCCTTACTACAAGGCCGGTCTGATCTGGCGGAAGCACGGATTGCCTTTATCGTAGATCCGGGATTTGAGTACGTGGCGATGCAGTGGGGTATCTGGCGGGCAGGCGGCATTGCGGTACCATTGTGTGTTAAACATCCCTACCTATCGATAAAATATGTGATCGAAGATACCGGTGCTGAGGCGATCATCTATTCGGAAGACTTCCGGGACTTGATTGAACCGCTTTTCTCCGATTTTAATATTCGGTCGCTACCTCTTGACACAATTTCGTTAGTTAAATCAGTGCTTCCCGATATAGCACCCCAACGCAGGGCGATGATTCTTTATACCAGTGGCACCACAGGCAATCCCAAAGGGG
>JAGQWV010000022.1 GCA_020437045.1 Saprospiraceae bacterium
CATATGGACTACTTGACCAGAGGACCGTTGGACCAATTGACGAAACGATCCAAAGAGGCTTAGATCCTATGAAGTAAAGAACCAGCTTTCTTAACAGAACCCGTCTTAGGATCAAAGGATCATATGGACTACTTGACCAGAGGACCGTTGGACCAATTGACGAAACGATCCAAAGAGGCTTAGATCCTATGAAGTAAAGAACCAGCTTTCTTAACAAAACCCGTCTTAGGATCAAAGGATCATATGGACTACTTGACCAGAGGACTTTTGGACCAATTGACGAAACCATCCTAAGAGGCTTAGATCCTATGAAATGAAGGACCAGCTTTCTTAACAGAACCCGTCTTAGGATCAAAGGATCATAGGATCGCGTTTTTGTCCTTTTATCCATCGCTCCTATGGTCTTACTTTAATTCAGCGCTTTTCGGGAAAAGAGGGAGATATAATGCGATACTTATTTTTGGTGCTTTTCGCCCTGCCGGTTTTCGGGCAGGTGTTGATGCCTTCTCAGAATTTCTACGCCCATTACGTGGATGGGAGGGTGGAAATTGAGCGTCCCCCCTCTGTGTCTCCCCCACCTGCTGCTGAAAATACCCACCTTGTGCTTATCCAGGCCGATTTCCGGCTGGATTACGTTTATGCTCACAATGAGACCCCGGACAGGGATGAAACCCTGGTTAACCCCAATGCCAATTATATCGAAATTCCCCTGACCAAAAACTACTACACCTTCATCTGCGGCTACTGGCCGGATAATACCACCCATTATGTGATTGTCCGGGACAGCATATGGGTCGATTCGGACATCGATCTTAACCTGGCATTAAGCGAAGCCAGATGGCAGGTTAATTATGATGTTCAAGATGAACGCGGCCGGCCATTAGCGGTATCCATTATGGCGTATCAATTTCGAAGCAGGCTAAAAGACTTACTTTTTTTAGCAGATACCGGGGGATTGAATGCCGAAGAGGCCACCTACTTTTTTAACAAGGAAGCCAAATCTCAAGACTGCTATTGGACTATTGAGAGTAAAGAAACGGAAAATAATGGAGATTTGTATCTGGTTAGCGGAACACTCCCGGTCATTTCTCAGGATAGCGTCTATCATGTCCACCCAACCGATTACGCCTTTTCCAGTTTTTCCTGCACTATCCCCGATTCTGTCCCCGATTCTGCTCGATTAAGATTTGGGTGCCTGTTGGCGGGCTTCAGTCGCTTCAGTACCATATATCAGGAATCGGTCGAGCTCAGGACTTTTCAGAACATCAATGAGAATGTCCCCCTGTTGGGCAAGACCTTTACGCCTCAACTCGCATCCCAATTACCCGTGCCTGGCAATTTTTTCATTTTTAACTCGCAAAGGCTTCAATTCACCCGGGACAAGTTAGTTTCCTACTTCATAGGCTACAATGATGAATTTCCAAAGACCCCAATTGAAATCCCGGGTAAGGATGGGACAATCCGTCTGGGTGTGATGCCTGTTTACTGGTTTGGGAAATTTTATAATACTCAGGACTCAATTAAAATCAGATCACCATATACTATTTTTGACTACCTGTTTCTTTGTCCGACTCAGGATGTGCCCAATCACGACAAAGTCGCCTATCAGCTTTTCCGAAATGAAAATCTGTTGAAAAAAGGGCGCTTTCCCAAATATGGCTATGCCCCACTGATGATGCAGGGGTTCAATCCGGATAGCATGACCTTTGCTGTTACTCCGGACCGTTATCGTCTTGAAGTGGAAAACCGGCAATATTATTTTCACGGCATTCACGGCACTGTTTCGGCAACAGCCTCTTTTGACCTTGCGACAAGCGATAGAAATCCGCCCAACTTTATTTCCTTCCAGATATTTGATGAAGAGGGCCTCCAGGATATCCTAGATGTCGAGAAATCCTATTTTATTCGCTTTATCGTGGAAGATGATGTGGCGGTCGATTCGGTCAGCCTGTCTTACGCAACCTATCCCGATTCCAATTGGCAATCGTTTGATCTTTACCCGATTGATCAATATTGGCAATGCCAATTTTCCGGTTTGGAGATCGGCGACTATTCTTTGAAACTGGAGGCTTTTGATGCGGCAGGCAACGCCATCGAAAACATTATGGCCCCCGCATTTCGGGTTTCCAAACTAACCGGTCTGGGCGACGACGAGCCCGATGTGGACTTTCCGGTGGCCACCGATTTTCAATTGTTGCCCGCCTACCCCAATCCCTTTAATGCCACTGTCCATATTCCCTTTGACATTCCTATGACCCTTCAGGGCGATATTCGCTTTGAAATTTTTGACATTCTCGGCAAAAGGATCAAAACCTTCGCCGTGGGAAGACCATCGCTGGGTTCGGGTGAGGTGATCTGGGATGGGAAAAATGAGCAGGAAGAAAATGTGCCGTCCGGGGTTTATTTTGCCCGAATGCGCTTTGGCGGGCAGGTTTTGCATCAGAAGTTGCTGTTGATCCGGTGACGCCTTAATTACCACCAGGGCGCCAAGAAGTTTAAGACAGAGTTAAGATAGATCGCGACCTGTCACTACTCAATCGTGCAAGTATTAACCGGGTCACCCCGGACTTGATCCGAGGTCCAGAAAAGGGTCCTGCGACTTGCCAACAATCATGAATTCCCTGGATTCCAGGTATATGCCCGGAATGACAGGTAGGGGCAGGTCGTGCCTTACTCAATATTGTCAATTTTGATGGGTTTAACACAATGAATGATCAAAGGAAAAGTCACCTTAACTTTGTTTTGCAGGCTCTATTTCTGTTGTTTGGGAGCCTTTTGGTCTTGGGGCAAAGCGCCATTAAGCACCCACTGGTTCAGTCGGAATTAAACAAAATAATCAACAATCCCACCAAATCTTTACGCTATTTGGATGATCAGTTTATTGAAATCAAGAACAATATTGATGGTTCCACCCAAACCTTTTCTCTGCAAATCAATGAGCTTGATTC
>JAGQWV010001126.1 GCA_020437045.1 Saprospiraceae bacterium
GATGATCACTGTGATTGTATGATGCCGATCAATACCTACCGGATTGACTTCTCAGACATTGGAGCATTAATTGCCCCACGGCCTTTTTTAATTGCCCAGACCACAGGTGACGGGTATTATTCGATTGAAGCAGTACGGATGCTCTATGATAAAATAAAACCCATCTATAGTCTTTATAAGCAGTCTGATCATTTGTCTATGGTGGAAGCTGCCGGAGGGCATAGCTATGGAGCAAATGAGGAATTCAGACGTCAGATATTGGTTTTTTTTCTTGATAACTTGATGGGAAGAAAAATTGACCCAAGGGATTCGATTACCATCGATCTGACTAAAAAATGGACTGATGCCGATCTTGCCGCCTATACAGATGGCGTCCCGGTCACGGATATTACCCGGGAGATACAAGAATCATTTGTGCAATTGGCGCAGCCAACTCCCCTCAAATCAATTGGGGAGTTAAAGAACTTGCGAAAAGAAGTAAAAGATTTTCTAGAGAAGAAGACTTTTAATGCGTTCCCGGAAGAATCGCCGGCATTTGATCTTAAACTTGAATTTAAAGCCACGGACTTTGCCCCATATGGAACCGAGGTATACAGTTTTATATCGGAAGAGGGATGGCGATTGAAAATTACTTTTAGAAGAAATCTTCCTCCTGGCAAACGGTCCCCCCTTTTACTAATTCTTAGAAATCCAAATGAAGAAAGATGGGATGCTTATTCGCTTGCTGCAGGATCTCGAGAAAAGACCAATGTCGCCTACCTGGATGTACGGGGTGTGGGAGAGACCGGGTGGGATCCGGCGCTGCAATGGCATATCCGCAGGGCATCTGCCTGGACCGGACAAACCATCGCTTCGATGCGGGTATATGATGTATTAAGGTGTCTCGAAATGGTTAGAAAAATGGATTTTGTCGATCCACTTCAAATCTTTTTGGCAGCACAAGGGGAATTGGCTGCCATAGCTCCTTATGCGGCAGTCCTCGATGCCAATGTGAAAGGACTAATTTTGAAGAATCCACCGGCCACACAGAACACCGCTAGTGACCCCAGTGGCAAAGGAGAAGCCATAGAAATGTTAAATTGTTTACAGGTCACGGATTTGCCTCAGGTAGCCGGTTTCATGTTTCCAAAAGAATTGATTATGCTGGGAGAAATACCCAAAAGTTATGAATGGACAAAAAATCTTTACGAAACATTGGATCATTCAAGTGCTTACCATATTATGGAAAATCTGGATAGTTGGAATCCCAATTAACGACATCAAAATCTATTTTAAGGTGAAAATTTTATTGGATGCCACTTAGCTTTAGACATTCAATGGATAGAAAACATAAATCCCGACTTCGTCAAGGTATTCCAATAAATAGCATTTAATTCCAATAATCGTTTTTTAATATGAATATTAAGTCTTTTCCCTTTTTGTTGTTCTTGATTTTTTGTTCGCTGCCGGTAGTTTTAGCACAGATGGATAAAAATTGTAAGATCGTTGATGCTCAGCACTATAGCCATGTTTTTGGAGAGATAAGAAATTACCGGATTTTTCTACCCCCGGGTTATCATAAAAATAGCGATAAAAAATATCCGGTGATTTATTTTTTACATGGTTGGTCACAGCGCTACTTTGGAAGTGGCTCTGATCGATATTCGGAATACGATCAGGGGGAAGATAATCACGGAGATAATATTGAGAAATTTGTATCTCAACACGATGTGATCGTAGTGAAATCAGATGGATATAATCGTAGTGAAAACGAGGACTATTATGTCCGTCCCTACAATATTGGCCCCGTCGAAACCAACCGGCAATTTCCTATTTATTATGAAGAATTGATTCACCACATCGATGAGGAGTATCAAACGCTCCCGGATCGTGGTCATCGTGCCATATCCGGACTATCGATGGGAGGTTTTATGTCTTATGTCATCGCTGCAAAATATCCCCATCTTTTTTCGGCAGCAGGAAGTTTTTGCGGTTCACCTGAATTTGTCATTGGTCCAAAAGATATGCCGGTGGAATATCGGCACCTGGATTTTTACCATAATTACGACGGCATGAATGTGCGATTGCACTATGGTGATCGGGATTTTATTCAGGACTATCATGAAGATTTGAACCGGGTATGGTTACATACCATGGAAAATTACTCGTGCAAAATTTTTCCCGGTGATGAACATACGACCAGTGGTATGGGAGAAATGCTGTCATTTCTCTTAAGTACCTTTCAGGACCCTCCAGTGAAACCTTCCAGATGGACCCATACGGATATTTATCCTGATTTTAATGTTTGGAATTATCAGGTGACTTCCGATCGCCACCGACCTGGATTTACCACCTTGGAAAATGTGGATACCAAAGGATTTAAAATTTCCGTGCAGGAATATCTACCAGATG
>JAGQWV010001151.1 GCA_020437045.1 Saprospiraceae bacterium
CAAATTCTTCATAAGTGCAATCTCTAAGGTATTTGTGTTCGACAACGTTGCAGGTAAAATTAGAAACGGCAATGGCTACTTTTTTTCCTTCCTCCTTAATACGGTTGAAATGTTCTATGGTGAAGGTCTTAAGAATTAAATCTCGCAGGGCAAAACTCTCCCCAAAGGTCTTTCTGCCTTTCAGAAACATTTTTATGATCCCCAGGTGATTGATGCGCGAGCTATATACACCGTTCTTCTTCTTCACGATAAAAGGGTGAGCGGAAAAGATATCGTTCTGAGTTACATTAGTATATACCTGCCGGGCATGATCAATCTCTCCCGCTGCCAGTAACGGAGCCAGCAAAGCTCCGGTAGATGACCCCGTAAACATATCATAATGAATGCCCCGGTCTCTAATAAGATATTCCGCTACTCCTC
Source organism: Saprospiraceae bacterium (assembly GCA_020437045.1). Lineage (GTDB taxonomy): Bacteria > Bacteroidota > Bacteroidia > Chitinophagales > Saprospiraceae > JABDMH01. The sequence continues at coordinate 421 of JAGQWV010001151.1, forward strand.
CGGCATATGCCCCCTTCGCACCGCCTCCCGAAATTACTAGTGCTCTCATCAAATGATCATGTTAAATCCTTGCCATTCTGTCAACCCGGAAATATCAAGTTTAATTATGTCGCGATCCAAAAACTTTGGAGGTATGCAGACCAGTTACCCCTTCGCTTACCCCCCAATCATCTCCTGGATAACATGGTATATATAAACTCAATCAAATTGATTGCTAAATGGCAGGTCGTAAAATAATGAATTTTAATTTGAAATCCCTTTGTATAAACTTCAAAAGCAATTTAAAAAGGAAACTCATTGACCAGGTTTCTCAGAAAACCACTAAATAAAGATGGTTTCAACAAAAGTACAAATGCCAGTCCAAAAAGCGCTCCATAAAAATGCGCCTGATGGTCGATGCGATCCTGCACATTCTTACTGGCATATGATGAATACCATAAATACAAAACACCCGCAATTATGCCAGGTATAGGTATGATACCATAGAGATATAACATCTGCCAGGGATATAGTAAGATATAAATAAACACAATGCCGGAAACTCCACCGGAAGCCCCTACTGCCATATAACTTTCATCATTTTTTCGATCAAAATAGCTTGGTAAAGAGGCGCATACGATGACCATCAGATAGAGTAACACATAAAGAACAGGACCCCGAACCGGACCAAAGTAGAGCATAAAATGCTGTTCTACAATTTCTCCAAAGTTCCAAAAGACAAACATATTGATAAGCAAATGCAACCACCCACCATGCACAAAACCTGAAGTAATCAGGCGATAATATTCTTTATGGTAATACTCCTTGGTGGGCCAATGAGCCAAGCGATAAAATAGCGACTGATTGTTAAATGCCAGATAGGAAACCAGCGCGGTGATGATAACTAGAATTACGGTTATAGACATAAAATCAAAAATCAATTAATGATGATAAGGTAAATTGTTTTTTATCGTAAATGCGCGATATAATTGCTCCAGAAATATGAGGCGAACCATATCATGTGTAAATGTAAATGAAGACAACGACAGAATCGCACCTGCCCGTTTTCGCACTGACTCTCCAAAACCATACGCCCCACCAATTGCAAAAACGATCCTACGAGCCGAAATTGCCAAGGATTGATCAAGATATTGTGCAAATGTAACTGAAGTGAATTGCATACCCGTTTCATCCAATAAGATCAAGTAATCCCGATCGTCCAGATTTTTGAGAATATTTTGATCATCTACCAGCACCTGATCCTCTGGACGCTTTGCTCTCGCGGGGATAAGCTCCCTGATTTCAAAACGATGAAACCGCTTAATTCGATTGATATAATCTTCAATTCCAGGAAGTAGAT
>JAGQWV010001127.1 GCA_020437045.1 Saprospiraceae bacterium
GAAAATCCTAATATGCGGAAGATGGCCATTCGTGCCAGTGAGAGTCTTTATAAAGCCGGAAATAAAAACCTGGCTGATGAATATGTAAGGTTAATGAAGGATAAAGACTACCAGGTCGTGATGCAAGCCATATTGACGGCAAATATTCTCCAGATACCGGGAACAAAAAATGCGATAAAGCAAGCGATGGCCCATTATCCACAGCGAGGAGTCCAACTGATTGGTGAGCAGATTGTCAATAAAAAAGACGACCTCGCCGCCATGAGTGGTGACTTTTCTCCCGAAGAATTGGCCTTAATTAAGGACGGAAACCGGATTTTTCAAGAATTATGCTCCACTTGCCATGGTAACGATGGTGCTGGTATACCGGTCGGCGATGGACTCATGGCACCTCCCTTAGCTAATTCGATGCATGTGGTGGATCACCCGGAGTATGTCGTAAAAACGATTCTACGTGGCATGGTGGGAGAGATCGAAGGAAAAAGTTATACAGGTGGTTTCATGGCCCCTATGGCTAAAGAGTCAGATCAATGGATTGCTGCTGTGACTTCATACCTGCGTACTAATTTAGGCAATGAAGCTGGGCCGGTGAAGCCTACCTATGTTGCCGAAGTAAGAAGAGAGACAGAAGGGCACCGGCCATATGTAAAAGAGGATATGGAGTACGAATGTACACATCAATTTATACCCGCCGAAAATTGGAAAGTGACCGCTAGCCACAGTGGGATGGCACGGATAGGAGGTACTGGTCTGCCCTTGGGCGCACTGAGTTATGAAGGCTGGACCTCTGGAGAAAATCAACAAAAGGGAATGTGGTTTCAGGTCGAGTTGCCGAAATCGGTCCGCTTTTCGGAATTACATTTTAATTCGCCACCCATACGGAAAGGTTGGGGAAAGGATGCTCCTCCTCCAATACCTACTTGTCCTGCCTCTTATGAAGTCGAAGTCTCCGAGGATGGAGAGAACTGGACCAAGGTGGAGCAAGGTACCTGTTCAGACCAGCAGATGCGAATTAAATTTTCGTTGACCAGTGGTAGATTTTTAAGGATTACCCTTACCGGCGTGCCTGCCATGGACGCACCATGGAAAATGGAATCAATGAAGATCTATGGAAAGTTGACTTTACCGGAAATGTAGAAAAAGTCAAGATATGAATGTTGTAAGAATTTAATTGATTGAGAAAGCTTCGTCTACAATTTTTTTTTAGGTAAATTGTTCTTTTAAGGTTCATTCCAATTTTGTCAAAACTAAGGTATATGATTGTTGGTGGTTGAGCCACAAATTTTAATACACTCGGTTATCTAGGTACTCTCTTTATGACAAACCCACTTGCCTGCTTTCGATTATTCACAATTTTGTTCCAATTTCTATTAGTTTCGATCCCTCTCTTATCTCAAACTTGTTTATCTGGAGGTATTACGTTCTCAAATCAGGCCCAAATCAATTCATTTCCTGATAATTATCCTGGTTGTACGGAAATCCAAGGAAATGTGATACTTGGCTTCAGTGGCAGTATAGACAGTCTGACCGGATTAAGTCAATTGACTAAAATTGATGGTAATCTGATAATAGAAGCAGGCAATGATTTTGTTGATCTGCAGGGATTAGAGAACCTGTCAGAGATTGGAGGATATTTTTATGCGAATAATACCAATCTGGTCAACATGCAAGGATTGGAGAGTTTACAGAAGGTGGGAAGTTACTTTTTTCTCGCAAACAATACACAATTAACGGACATGACAGCATTGTCCCAGTTGGATACGGTAATGGGTTATCTTGACATTGTCGGAAATTCGAAACTCATCAGTTTGCAGGGTATTCAGGGTATTAGCTTTATTGGTGACAAGGTCAGAATTCAAGACAATGATCGATTGAAGGATATGCAAGATTTTCCAGCACTTACGAAGATAAACACTGAATTAATTATTTATGGTAATGACTCTTTATTGTCTCTAAATGGGATGGAGAATTTGGAAACAATTGATGGTCATTTAAATCTT
>JAGQWV010001128.1 GCA_020437045.1 Saprospiraceae bacterium
TCCGGCTCCGGGGGCATGCTATGACCTCGGAGCTTTTTTCTTGAAGAAGTTTTATTGGTCATATTATAGCTTTGTCCGTTTCAGAAGGCGGGTTGAAATTCAAATGTAAGCGAAGGAGGTCATTGCAATTGATATTGACAATATTAGGCACTACGTTTTGTCTATAGCGGGTGATGATGTCGGGCGACTAAAATCTGGATAAAGTTTATGCGTGTTAAAAAAAAAAGGATGATCGAGCCTTGCCCGACCATCCCTAACCAATAAATCCGCTTAACTTTTTGAAGATCCTACAACTTTATAAATTTTTGGGTCTGCAATCCTTTGTCCGTATTTAACCGTACAAAGTAAAGACTCGAAGGTAGATCAGAAACCGGAATATTTAGTGACGGTAATGATTGTGCCTGAAACATTTCCCTTCGATAAATTTTCCCGGTCAGATCACTAATCGTCAGATTTTTAGCAACGACCTCTGATGACCATTCTGAGGTGATTTCGGTGCTGGCAAAAGAAGGATAGATTTTTAGATCGGCATTTAGTGTTATACGGTCGTGCAAGCTGGAGGATAGACCTTCGCTGACTAGTAGAGAAGTGGTATCTGCTTGATCTCCTGATGGTTGAAAATTACGATTGACGGCATTGCCTGCGGCAAAGAATCTTATGTCACCGGTACCTGATTCAGGTGCGGTCCAATCAATTTCGAAAGTACTGGAATTCGATGTACTAGTATGTTCGAAGTAATCATTGCCGTTAATATTAATGACTCTCGTTCCCGACACTGGATCGCCAAATGCCCCTGCTCCCTGATTGTCTGCTTTTAAAGCCACAGCCTGCATTCCATAGCCTTCGGCTCCTACTGCAGCAATACTGATTCTTAATTTATATTGTTCACCCGGGCTATATTCTGAAATGGTATCCAAATCTGCATTTAAAAGCAATAGAGAAACACTGGTATTGAAATTTCCACCTCCATGACAGGAACTCACGCCGCAATATCCCGGAGATATTGGACTCCCCGTACGATCGAGACCCTGTTCGGAGCCTGGACCGCTGGCATTACCAAACCATACATAGCAAGCCATTGCCACAGCCATCAAACCAAGTAGATTTTTTTTCATATTAAAATTCTTGTTGCAAGTTGATCTAATAATGTCAGTACTGAGTGTCTGATAAAGGTCGTATTTGCAGATTGATTCTGAAAGTATAATGTGAAACCTTAAAACTGAATAGGGTAAATTCTCAACTGAATAAGTAAAAAAGGGGGTTGAATCTGAATAGATAACCACCATGTTAGGGCTTTTGGTGAGGCTTTTGGAGCGCTTTAGCCTGTCAGAGTGAAGGCATACGGGTGTCAAACGTTGGGAAAATAGGCCTATATTTACAGGTTGACATTGAGAATGTATGTTTAGCAAGACCTTTGCCCTGGATAATTACTTCATGCACTTACCGGAATATCTACTAGATGCCGGTCAGGTGCTGGTCGACTCCGGTGCTCTCTCTGTATCTCTGCAGGATGAGAAGGAAGGATATTGGGTCATGCCTTGGCAGGAAGAAGAATCTGGAGAGGCAGAAGTAGCCATCGGCCGAAAAAATGTCAAAGCATATTCCTGCGATTGCACTTTTTTTAAGGAGAAGAAATTATGCAAGCATGTCGCCGCCGCTTTAATATTGGTGAATAAGAATGTAGAAGAAAAGAAATCCAGACTAAATGAAAGGAAAAAGCAGGTAGCCGAAAAAGTTCCAAGAATTCACATAAAGAATATCGTTCAACACCTTTCGGAAAAAGAATTGCGAAGCTTTATTGTCGAACAAGCCGCAAAAAATGCGTTGTTGGCAGGTGAACTTAAAGCACAATACGCACATAAAATAGAAATACCCAATGCCGATGATAAATATTTTTTGGTCATTAAAAATTATGCGACTGCGTTAGCGCAGGGCAAACTAAACGATCTTAAGTTTAAAAAGCTGGTAGATTATCTGCAAAATTTAGTTTTTCATGGTGAAGATTTATGCTCTACCAAAAACTACAGAGAAGCAGCCCTAATTGTTCGAGGGCTAGTCAAGTATCTTGCCATAGTCGTGCCCAGATATCGCGGGCAGGAATGGCCCGAGATCTCTAATCGTATACATCAGTTCGTCGAAAAAATATTGTCAGAGGATCTGGCCCCGACATTTCGAAAAGATCTTATCTCCAAGTTAAGAAAGATTTATCTGGAGGAGCCCTATTTGATTCTGGATGAGCAGTATAATCTCTACCGGCAACTTTACCGGTTTGCTTATTCACAACAAAATATTATTTATCAGGATCTAGGTAATTATCTAGCGGATCACCAGGAGGAGCTTACTGCCTTGAAGGTGTATTTTGCTTTGGCATCGGATGAGAAGGACCTTAGGGAGATGCAACTGCTGGTAGACAATTATGGACATAAAATAGGTGTGTTACGTAGTTTACTCAAAGGTATGGAGGAAAATCAATCTCCCCAGTACAAGGCACTCTTGGGTTACATTGCTAATGGTAACCGGGGAACCAAGGCCCGAAACTGGGCTTTTGACCGATGGCTTCTTGTTGAAAAAAATACAAAGGTAAAGTGTACACAGCTGGTTGACTTTATAGCCAGGGAAGGGAGAATAGACTTGCTATCAACGTTGAAATCTGAGTCTGGAAATCGCTGGCCTCAATACTATAATGCAGTAGTTAATCTGATTCGTAACACCGGAAATAAAGATCTGCTCTTAAGCGTACTGGTTTTTAATCATGAAGATCAGAAGATCAAGGATTTGTTGAAAAGTGAAGGTAATACCCAATTGCTCCTCCAACATGCTCCCTATCTTTCTAGTTTTGATCAAGAATTTTTGCAACAAAAACTGGAAGATCACATTCGT
>JAGQWV010001129.1 GCA_020437045.1 Saprospiraceae bacterium
TCGATTGATGATACAAGTTTCGACTTACTTCGTGCAATCTTTTTGCACTGTAAAAAAAAAAGACATATTTTTATTTTTTAATATATGTCAGTATGCCCACCAATCTTCACGCGTTAATCAGATACCGGACCATCGATGAATGTCTGACAAAACGTTATCGAAAGTGGACCTGGCAGGATTTGGCCGACGCCTGTGCCGAGAAAATCTATGAATATGAAGGGCTAGAGGTTGTCCCCTCCAGACGGACGATCATGTATGATCTACAATATATGCGAGATGGAAAATTGGGTTACTTTGCACCCATCGTTTACGATCGCGCTTCCAAGAGCTATTCCTATGATGATCCCGACTTTTCTATCCAGAAATTTCCTTTGAGCAAGGATGATCTTTTTGAATTAGAATATGCATTATCCATTCTGAAAAACTTTAAAGGTTTTCAGAATACTACCGGTATTGAAAACATCATAACAAAACTTGAGCATACGGTCACCCTCCAGGAAACCAGTAAAAAAGAAATCGTACACTTCGATCATAGTCTGAACGAGCCGGGACAAAAATGGCTGCATATGCTATACGATTTTATCCAGAATGAAAATGCACTGAAAATAACTTACCAACCTTTTTATTTGGATCAACCTTACCAGAGAGTTATTAGCCCATACATCATTAAAGAATATGACAATCGGTGGTTTCTGATTTGCTGGGATCACCTTCGACAGGATATTCGAAATTTTGCTTTAGACAGACTTCTGGACATAGAAAAGGAGCCCGTACGGTTTTATGTCGACCCGGCTTTTGACGCTACACAGTATTTCGAAAATATTATTGGGGTGACCTTACCAAAAGACCAAAAAGTTGAAGAAATAATATTTGAAGCAAAAGAAGAAGATGCAAAATATCTAATCACCAAACCCCTTCATATCTCCCAACAAATTATAGAACAAACAGCAGTAAAAACAACATTTTCCATCCAGGTAATTCCTAATTTCGAATTGGAAAGTATTTTTCTCAGCCTCGGAGAGCGGATAATCTTAATCAGCCCCGAATATCTAAGAGAAAAAATAAAAGCACGATTAATTACTCAATTAAGTCAATATCGTTCTGATGTTAATTAATGACTGTGCTGTCAATAATTTCATTCAGCAGCTGGCTGATGGTCCATCCATACGCCTTCGCCTGTTGAGGGATAATACTTGCCTCGCTCATGCCCGGTATGGTGTTGGCTTCCAGTAGATAGAAAGTTTGATCAACTAAAATAAAATCGAACCGCACTACTCCCCTACAAGATAAAACCTGATATAATTTTTTTGATAATTCCTGACATTGATTTGTTAAATCCGGAGAAATTCGTGCTGGTGTGATTTCTTCACTTGCCCCTTCATATTTTGCTTCGTAAGTAAAGAACTCTGCTTTGGGAATGATTTCGGTAACAGGAAATGCGTGAAGCTCAGAAGTGGTACCCAGGACACCACAACCAAATTCCCGACCATTTAAAAATGCCTCAACCACGACTTCCCGATCAAATCTAAAGGCAAACTCTATCGCAGCATTTAAAGCTTCCTTTGATTTAACTTTTGTCACACCGTAACTGGACCCGTTGCAATTTGGCTTCACAAAACAGGGTAATCCCACTGATTTCAGTATTTCCCCCTCCTCCCAGTTCTGACCTTTCTCTATCACCAGTGATGGTGCCAATGGGATTTGAAAAGCTTTCAAATAATCTTTACACTTTTGTTTATTGAAAGTCAGTGCTGAAGTCAAGGTATCACAAGTACTATGCGGAATATTTAACATTTCAAAATACCCTTGTATCTTTCCATCCTCAGCCGGTGTGCCATGGATCATCAGAAAAACAAAATCAAAGGTTTCCTCCACCCCATCGATCGTAATCGAAAAATTATTGAGATCTACCTTTAATCCGGTTGATTTTTCTTTCCATTTATTTTCCTCAATGCTGATCAACCTGAAAGTATATCGATGACGATCCAGGTACTTGGCCACCAGGTCTGCACTCTTTTCTGAGATACCCCGTTCGGCAGCTGGTCCTCCAGTCAAAATAGCAATATGCATAGACACCTTATTACTTATTAAAATCAAATATAATACTTAAACTGTTGAAAATTGGGGAGATATTGAGATAAATTCAATTTAGCGAGCAGATGATCTCATATTCACCAGCAGGCAACCTAATTCCCTTATCAACAGTATTTTCAACGATAACCGATACATCATTGACCAGAATCTTATTTGGGTTAGGAAGCACCAGGTAACCTGTTGTATTACCGGGAACCGACACATGCAGGTTCCACTGGGCATCTTCAACATGTAGCGAACAAGAAATGGATCCTCTGATGGTCGGTGCTTTGATCTGTAAGTCCTTAAGACTACCGGGTTGAGGCTTTAGTACAAACGATGAAAAACCTGCTTCTAACGGTTCAATTCCAAATAATTTCCGGACAATGATATTGGCGGGCGATGCTCCCCATGCATGATTCCAGGTGAGATTTGGCTTATAATACTCATCCCATGCCTCCGTGGTCATCGTTGCACCAACCCTGAGCATATTCAACCATCCTCTTTTGGTGTCATTGGTAATAAGATCTAGTGCATATTGTGATTCTCCGGCATTGAATAGAGCCTCCAAGAG
>JAGQWV010001130.1 GCA_020437045.1 Saprospiraceae bacterium
CTTCTTTCATAAAATCTCTATCTATATCCGATTCATTCTAGCCCGAAGTAGATGGTCGGCCATCACCAGAGCGGCCATGGCTTCAACAATCGCTACCGCCCGGGGAACTACACATGGATCGTGGCGACCTTTTCCGGAGACAATCGTCTCATTTCCATTTTTATCGATACTTTTTTGGTCTTTCATGATGGTGGCCACGGGTTTGAATGCCACCCGGAAATAAATATCCATACCATTGGAAATGCCTCCCTGAATACCACCAGAATGATTGGTTTTGGTGATGATTTTATCACCTTCCTTCTCATAAAGATCATTATGTTGGGACCCTCTCAACTGGACACCATCAAATCCTGAACCGTATTCGAATCCTTTACAGGCATTGATGCTAAGCATCGCCTTGCCCAAATCGGCATGTAGCTTATCAAAGGCAGGTTCGCCGAGCCCTACCGGACTTCCGGTGATTACACCGGTCACGACGCCACCAACGGTATCTCCATCCTTTCGTACCTCCTTGATAAAACTTTCCATCCTATCAGCCATATCAAGATCCGGACAACGGACAATGTTGCTTTCGATAAGATTGCGGTCGATTTTGTCAAAAGTGGTTTCTAGCCTCAAATGACCGACCTGACTGACATAGGCATAAATGTCGATGCCATAGTGCTTCAAAAGAGCTTTGGCAATGGCCCCGGCGGCTACCCGGGCGGCTGTTTCCCGGGCTGAAGATCTGCCACCACCCCGATAATCCCGGTGTCCATATTTTTGTTCATAAGTGTAATCGGCATGGGAAGGACGAAACTTTTCTGCGATGTGTGTGTAATCTTTTGACCGCTGATCTTCGTTAAGGATTACCATGCCGATTGGCGTTCCGGTAGTTTTGCCCTCAAATATGCCAGACAAGATTTCTACGCTATCTCCTTCTTTTCGTTGAGTGACAATACTGGATTGTCCCGGCCGACGTCGATCCAGGTCTCTTTGTACAGAGGCGAGGTCAATAGGGATGCCGGCCGGACAGCCATCGATAGTCACTCCCAGACCTTTACCATGACTTTCACCAAAGGTCATTATCTTAAATGCATGACCAAATGTATTACCTCCCATGCTGTAAGTTGAAATGTGTACACAAAGAAAACGAATATCTTAGAATCTGGAGAATGCTGTCATCAGGCAGGGGAAAGAGAGAAATTGGGATTTCCAGGTTCTATCAGGGGCTTTGTTGAACAGAAATTTCCTGATTTTCAGGGCTTTGGCATACTATATGTCTAGTGATATTGCAGATAAAATAATTTGTTTATTTTTGAGCTCGTTATAGTTGAGATCATTTGACAACCTAAAAAAGTAGCCGTCATGCGTTTTGGGATTCTCATGACCCTTGCCCTTCTTTTGTTTTTTACCATCACTTCTAGTACCTGGAAACGGGATGTACATATTGACCACCTTAGTGAACTTCCGCTTCCGGAGAAGAATGCCAAGTTTGGGTTTAATCTGAATGACTTTCAGGTTAGCGAAGCAGAGATCAAGCCAAATCAATTTTTGGCGGATTTGCTAATACCGCATAAGGTTTCTTATCAAACGGTGGCCGAGATTGCTGAG
>JAGQWV010001131.1 GCA_020437045.1 Saprospiraceae bacterium
GCTGCTTCGGGAGATCTCCTGACCTTATATTCTGTCGCTGCAAAAATATTAAAAATAAATATTGAAATAATAGCGGAGGATATTTTAAATAAAGCAGTGATAACGGGACATCTAAAAATATTAAATAATATTATTTCATCCATTACATGAAGAAGTTCAATCAAGAATTATTCCTTAGTGTTCCGGTCATCGGTATTCTGAGAAACTATAGCCTGCAGGAAGTTCAGTTTATAGCCCCGCTATTTGAAGCAGCGGGATTAACAACATTGGAAATCACCATGAATAGTCCGGAAGCGACGGAGGAAATAAATTATTTATCAACAACTTTTCCTCATTTAAATATCGGTGCCGGCACTGTCTGTACATTAGCAGAATTAGACCAGGCTCAGGCAGCAGGTGCAAGTTTTATCGTTTCACCGATTCTGGACCTTAACCTTATTCGTGTTGCCAATGGAAAAGGAATGGCTGTCTTTCCTGGTGCATTCAGCCCAACGGAGATTTATCAGGCATGGACAGCGGGAGCTACGGCCGTTAAAATTTTTCCTGCCACGCAATTCGGTCCCCGTTACGTAAAAGAGATCAAAGCCCCCTTATCAGAGATCAAACTACTGCCAACCGGAGGTATCGACCAAAATAATCTGCTCGAATATTTTAAAGCCGGTGCTACGGGGGTCGGAATGGGCAGTTCTTTATTTAATAAGGATTCTCTAAAAAAACGGGACGAGGTAGGATTAAATAATGGATTTCAGGCAATCGTTCAACTGGTTAAGCAGGTAGTTAAGCGGTAGGAATCATTGCGTAGAATTTCTTTCCATTTTCTCAACTTCTTCCTTTTCTTCATGCTTATTCTTTTGTAAGCTAGCAAGGTTTAATGACAAAGTGATTTAAATGAAAAAGATTGAACGGTTTCAGTAGAAATTATAATCCTGGATCAGACAAAACCAATTTGCATGGTATTCGTTCTATCAAGAGGATAATTTTATTACTTTGCTCTGCAATCGATTTGACATCTTTTCATGAGCAAACCCGAGACAAAGTATGCACGAAGCGGGCGCATTAGCATTGCTTATCAGGTGTTTGGATCCGGCCAGACAGATTTGGTCTATGTGCCCGGTTGGGTATCTAACATAGATTTGATGTGGCAAAATCGGCAATTGTCGAATTTCTTATCTCGATTAGGGCAGTATGCAAGAGTAATTTTATTTGACAAGCGAGGCACAGGACTTTCCGATCGTGTCACTGAGCTATCTACACTGGAAGAACGAATGGACGACATACGTGCCGTGATGTCGGCAGTTGGATCTTCCAGAGCTATTCTTTTCGGTCATTCCGAAGGTGGTTCAGTGAGTGCTCTTTTCGCAGCTACATATCCCGAACGTACTATTTCCCTCATCACATTTGGTGTATTTGCCAAACGCCGATATTCACCAGATTATCCCTGGGCACCAACTGATAAAGAAAGGAAGAAGGTGTATGATATGATCGAATCAAGTTGGGGCAGTAGTGAGATGGATCTCACTACCCTAGCTCCCAGTATGGCAGGAGACCAAGAATTTATGGACTGGCTGGCCAGTTATTTTAGATCAGGTGCGAGCCCTAGTGCGGCGCTTGTGCTCACAAAAATGAATACTCAAGTCGACATCATAGACATTTTAGATACGATCGAAGTACCCACTTTATTGTTATATCGTACTGACGATATCGATGTGAAAATTGATGAAGGCTTATTTATTTCTGAGCGAATTAAAGGCTCTAAATTCATTGAATTCCCCGGTCATGACCATCTCTTTTGGGTGGGAGATTCGGATTCGGTTTTAAATGAAATGATCCATTTTATCAATCAAAAACAACTCCATCAAGTTTTTGATCGGGTACTGGCTACCATACTGCAAGTAAAGTTGGTGGGTCTGGAAATCAAACGTCCTGCCATTGGTGATCAAGCGGTAGATCAATTGCAAATTAAAATCAATCAAATTATTGCAAAAAAAATAAAACAATACCGTGGATCAGTAGCAGGAAATGGAAATTCGATCATCACCGCTACATTTGATGGACCCAGTAAAGCGGTCCACTGCGCAATCGAAATCCGGACAGAACTTCGTACCGAGGGGATTTTCGTTTCACAGGGAATTCACATTGGAGAATGCATTCAAAAAGGTAGTCAGGAACTAGGAGGAAGAGCGATAAAAGTTACTGATGATGTATTGGCCAGAACCAAAATGGATGAAATCGTAATAACCAATACAGTATATAATCTTTTATCAGGGGCAGGTTTAGATTTTACCCATCGTGAGCATATACGTACATTCGACGGCACCCTTGTGCAAACACTTTTACTCAGGGAAACAACGGACCCTAGTACGGATTTTTCAATGCAGGAGAATGAATTGAGCATCCAGAATTCTACCAATAATCATTCTTTCCTCGAAAATGTACTGCAGAGTATTGAAAATCATTTGCATGACGAGCAATATTCTATCCCGACATTATGCATGGAGACAGGCACCGGAGAACGACAATTACAGCGGAAACTTAAAGCGATTACCAACAAATCACCTAATCAACTAATTCGTTCCGTTAGATTACACCGTGCCAAAGAAATGATGCTTCTGCAGAATAAATCCATTTCTGAAGTAGCCTTCATGACTGGATTTAATAGTCTATCCTATTTTACTAAGTGTTTTAAAAAAGAATTTGGCAGATTACCTTCGGATATGACCAAATAAAAAGAGCACATTGCACCTATTTACCCAATTTCATGTCCAATTATATCCGATCATCTGAATCGATATTGATTTTGCCCTTCTGAATTACTTATTAGGTCAGTTCGATATTTTAAGAACCACTCTGCTACTCCTCGCCTCATCGTGATAAATGGTATTATCTGCCTTTATTTTTCGCTTACTTAATCCTAAGGGTTCTCCGGTATTCGGATTAATATCCCAGCGTGGAAAACTACTGCTGGAAATATCTACTCGCAATCGATGTCCTTTCTTAAAAATATTGGCGGTAGCAAAAGGTTCCATGTCTACTTCATATATTTCTCCCGGATTAATTAAGTCGCGGGTATGTCGTCCATTGCGATAACTCATTCGGACAATGGACTCCGTGAGGTTAAGTTCGAATCCACTGGGATAATCTTCACTGGGAGGGTAGACATCAATAAGTTTAAAAGTAAAATCTGTGTCCTCCGCCGTAGAGGAACAGAATAGTTTCACCTTAATTGGACCCATAATCGTCAAATCATCTTGTAGAACTTCCGTTTGAAATACAAGAATGTCGCTTCTGGATTTTAATGGTAAATACGGAGGTTCGCTTCCGGCAAAATCATCCCGTTCCCTTTGATTGTAACCACCATCTTTTACTCTAGCTGACGTATGTCCTCCCAAGGTTGGTACCGGATGTTCAGGATCATAGGTATAGGTAGAAAATGTGTTTTCCACTATTGGCCGGTCTTTAGTCAGTAAGCCACCCTCCTGAAAATATAAATTCAATTCCTCTCCTTCCGGTGGCCATTGGGCCAGATTGGTCCAATAACCTCCATGGTTCAATCTTCCCTGGCTATTCTTCTTCCCATCACCACCACCCATGACAAAAATTCGAATCGGATTACTGGTGAGATCAGTATCAACACTATCCTTCAATAAAAAATTAAACCACTTAATTTGATATGCCTCATGAAAATCTTTAATGGCACTTTCCGGCCCAAAATCAACATCACCGGCATAGGTTTTTGTATTCCCACTGTGAG
>JAGQWV010001132.1 GCA_020437045.1 Saprospiraceae bacterium
TGGCGAAGTTTTCTATTTTATGGTCGTGAGATGGTCCCGTGTTCCCCCGATCTTGTTTTGGCTATCCCTGTTCCTCAGTGGATATGGTCAATCCTTGCCAGACTTTAACCAAGCAATTAATCCTATTGAATTAGGGGCAGCGCAAATCTATGAGCATCTGGATACCATTAAAAGCCATCGAAAACCAGCCCTACTCGGTTTTCTAATGGAAGAGTTCCCCGGTAATTCCCGCTTACAAATGGAAACCTTTTATCAGAGAAGTGCATCGCATGAATTGCTCCAGTTGAGTAGTGGTCAAATAACGACCAATACAATGTATGTCACGGCAGAAGGGTGGGGAACCACCTATTTTGTTATTGCTGATGATTATTGCCGGGTTATTTTTACCATTACTACTTCTGATGAAGTTTACCAATCTCAACTTCACAGGCGTACATGTATATATTAGTACACCTTCAGTTTATTCATTTATTACGCTTCCAATAAAATCTGATACATGAGCACCATTTTACGTCCTCTCATTTTAGTATCAATCTGGACTCTGCTAGGGTGCCAAACTCAAAATGATAAACCACCTATCCGTCCTAATATTCTTTTTGCTATTGCCGATGATGCTTCTTTTCCCCACATGGGAATTTATGGTACTTCCTGGATCAAGACTCCTGGTTTTGACAGGGTCGCTCAAGAGGGTATTTTGTTCATGAATGCCTATACGCCAAATGCAAAATGTGCACCTTCCCGGGCCTGTATCCTAACGGGTAGAAATTCATGGCAACTGGAAGAAGCATGCAACCATTGGCCCATCTTTCCAGAAAAATTTAAAACATTTACCGAGGCATTGCCGGCTGCGGGATATTCAGTGGGATATACCGCTAAAGGCTGGGCACCTGGCATCGCCAAACGAAATGGACAACCTCGGGATTTGATCGGACAGGCTTACAACGAACATAAAACAACGCCACCGGCAAAATTCATATCCAACAATGACTATGCTGAAAACTTCCGCAGCTTTTTAGATCAAAAAGAAGCAGATCAGCCATTCTTTTTTTGGTACGGGTCAACAGAACCACACCGGGCATATGAATTCGGAGCAGGAATTAACTACGGCAATAAAAAAATCACCGATATCGATCAGGTGCCACCATTCTGGCCAGATTCAGATTCAATACGTACCGATATGCTGGATTATGCCTTTGAAATTGAATACTTCGACAGCCATCTTGAAAAGATGCTCCAGATTCTTGCGGATAGAGATCTTCTCGACAATACATTGGTCGTGGTCACTGCAGATAATGGAATGCCTTTCCCCCGCATCAAAGGTCAAATGTATGAAATGAACAATCACCTGCCACTGGCCATGATGTGGCCGACAGGGATCGTCAATCCCGGCCGAAAAGAAAATTCATTTGTCAATTTTATTGACTTTGCTCCCACTTTTCTCAACCTTGCCGGGATAACGGTTGAGGCTTCAGGTATGCAACCCGTTACGGGCCAATCACTGACTCCCATTCTCTATGATCTGCGAAATTACGCTGATAATGAATATCGAAATCACACCCTCATAGGCAAAGAAAGACATGATGTAGGCCGTCCCCATGATGTAGGATATCCGGTCAGAGGTATTATTAGGAATGGCTACTTATATGTGGAAAACTTTAAACCGGATCGTTGGCCGGCCGGCAACCCTGAAACCGGATACCTTAATACAGACGGTAGTCCCACCAAGACTTACATTCTCGATCATCAGAAAGATACCGGTATGGAAGATTTTTGGATACGAAGTTTCGGGAAAAGGCCTCCCCAAGAACTCTACAACCTGGATCAAGATCCCTATTGCCTGAATAATTTGGCCGGAGATAAATCGCTCGAAGAGACACAAATGAAAATGAAAAAACAGCTTTATGATGAATTGAAAAGCCAGGGAGATCCAAGAATCTTGGGAGATGGGGATATTTTTGATCACTACCCGGATGCTTCACCAGCTGCTGGATTTTATGAACGATTTATGCGAGGTGAAGATATTCAGGCGGGATGGGTAAATAAAACGGACTTCGAGCCGGTGGAAAAAGCCATAAACTGATAAGAGGAGGTTTTGCTCCCTCCCCTTACCACTTATGAGTGAACCATAATTCTACTGCTATTCATCCATTTGATTGAAGACTAAAAGATCTTATGAATCTATTTTTTCCAAAATAAATTTTGTCACATACCGGCCAGACCATTCTGGTTTACTCCCATCGGGGTACGTCTCGTCAAACATCACCAGGGTTAGTATACCATGTTCAATTTGATAACGATAATATTGTTTCCCTCCTTCAAATCCAGGTACTTTTGCAATTACTGCCGTTGAAATGAGGGTAGAATCTGTCCAGACATAACTACCTGCGTTAAAAACAACCGATCGAAATCCATCCAATATTTCCTCGTCGGTAGGTTTTGAAAGGACCTCAAATGCCCGTCGTGGCTGCTGGCTCGGTGTCCACATGATAGCATATGATTTAGGGGTAAAGATGAAGATACCAGGTTGTGTGTTGTGGATGGAGTAAGTGGTGTCAGTGGATATCCAATGGACTTCTCGCATTGACCATGAACCCAAAACCGGTGACATTTCAGTGGTCAGATTAATACCAAAACCCAAGGAAAATATCACAAGAATCTTAACCATAGTCGACAATCCTAGATTCACGGTATTGTTAGTAGGGTTCTGCCTTGTAGGTATGACCGGATAAAAGACTTCGCTCATTTGCTTCCGTATTTCGAAAGGTGGTAGGAATCGATTGATAGGGATATCGGTAGTCACCGGACTGAGTCACCACAAAGTGCAGATGAGGATAGCCGGCCAATCCGGTAGCTCCACTACGTCCTATATCGTCCCCAATCTTGACAGTATCACCTACCTCAACCAATGCACCGTTATTGGTAAGATGCATGTATTGACCAAAGGTACCATCGGCATGTTCTACAATCACCAGATTATTAGGGAAACCTCCGTCGACTCCTGATTCCTCAATATGTATCACTTTGCCCGCTCTGGCTGCAGTAACAAGCTCGTCAATAGACATCCGGAAATCTATCGCAAACTGGTCCGGTTGTCCGGCACTATGGTAAGAACCACTGCAATGACTTAAATCAACAGGATAAGAGTATCCCACGGGGTATGGCAGAACATAGGGTGAATTGAACCAATCATCATATTCAGTATCCGGGCATCCGGAGATGATTATACCGGTCGAGTCCGTAACCCCGATGCTATTGGGATCAAATGGA
>JAGQWV010001133.1 GCA_020437045.1 Saprospiraceae bacterium
ACCCAATCGAAGGTATTGACGTCATCATTGTACACGACAATTTGTGCAGATTTCCCCGTTTCGATCAGTTCTTCCATCAAAACGGATTCATCGGTCTTATGTGAAAATTGATAATTCATATTTTATTCTTCGATCATTGAACTAGTTCATGATGGCTAATGTTTCCAATACTTGCCGGAAATCAGGCATTTCTGCTGGATTTTCTTTGATCTGCTTATGTCTGATGATCCCCTCTTTATCGATTATAAAAACCGATCGCTTGGCAACTCCCCGCATACCCAATCCAAATTCTTCGTGTAAAACACCAAAGCTGCGTGACACTTCTTTGTTAAAATCAGATAGTAATTGAAAATTATATCCATAATCCTCTTTAAATTTTCTGAGCGTATAAAGAGAATCAACGGAAATAGCAATTACTTCCGTATTTAAATGATTGTAGTCCGACAGCTCGTCTCTCATGGCGCACAACTCCTTTGTGCATACGCTGGAAAATGCCAAAGGGAAAAAAAGTAGAACTACATTTTTACCATGGTAGTCGTTAAGACTAACCTCGGATTTGTCATGTGCTCGCAGCGAAAAATGTGGTGCCCGTTCTCCAACATTGACCTCCATTGACGATGATTTTAGTGGTCACAAAAATATAAATTAATACTTTGGTTTTCATTTATATTAGATTGTTTTTGACCAGCCTGGTAATCTATGTACTCAGTACAACGTAAATCTTATCTCCAATTGCATCTGGCCGTCTTGCTTTTTGGTTTTGCAGCGATCCTTGGAGATTTGATCAATTTGACGGCGGTTGTTTTGGTCTGGTGGAGACTTTTTATTACACTGCTTAGCCTCCCTTTTCTAGTCAATATACTGCATGAATGGAGAAAAACAAACCGGAAATTTCTCTGGCAATGGGCTGGTATCGGTATACTTGTCGCATTGCATTGGATTGCGTTTTTCGCTTCCATTAAACTGGCTAATGCCTCGGTGGCGCTTGTTTGCCTGGCTACAGCCACGGTTTTTACCTCTTTTTTCGAGCCGATATTCAATCGTTCTGCGATCAATCTCTTTGAAGTTGTTCTGGCACTCTTGGTCGTACCCTGTATGATATTAATCGTATCCGATCTCGATGTATCCCTGATTAAAGGGGTCTGGGCAGGATTGCTCTCAGCGGCACTACTTTCCCTGTTTGGCGTTTTAAATAAAAGAATGATCCACCATGGACATCCAATGTTTATCACCTTTGTTGAGCTGGGATCTGGTTGGTTGTTGATCGGGATTTACCTACTGGTTTCTAATACGACTTCCATGCAAGTGCTTCCGGTTGGCACTGATTGGCTTTATTTGGTCCTGCTGGCCATCGGATGCACCACTTTTGGGTATGTATTGGTCTTATATTCACTCAAACACCTTTCTGCCTTTACCGCGATGTTAGCATTTAATCTGGAACCGGTGTACGGCATGATACTGGCATTTTTTCTATTAGGTGATGCCTCACAATTGTCTTCTACTTTCTATATTGGTGGTATATTGATTATAATTTTAGTATTTCTGCATGCCTTTCTGCAGAAAAGATTGTCATCAAAAATTGATAATAAAAAAAAAAAAAAGAGCT
>JAGQWV010001134.1 GCA_020437045.1 Saprospiraceae bacterium
CTATCTTTGATATATGAATATCCACCCCCTCTGAGAACAGAATCCCGGGGCATGTTGATTCCTCGTTTTTCGTCGGTCAACATGATCCAACTTCTGCCGTAAAATGGTACTCCTAATACGATCTTATCAGCAGGAACTCCGGCATCGAGAAACATTTTAATATCTTTTTCGGCAGAGCGGTCTTTTTCATAATCTTCAGGAGCAAACATATTACTATGGTGTCCAGCCATCTTTCCCCCCGTATAATAATCGTAGCTCATGATGTTTATAAAATCCTGGGGCATAGCTGCAGATCCCATTTGGGTGTGTTCCAGAAATGATTTAGAACCAGCTACCGCTGACGTTAGGTAATATTGTTTGCCTGTCTCTTCTTTCAATTTATCGAGTTCACTCCTTAATGCTTGAAACATCAGGGTGAAGTTTTCTTTGTCTTCAGCGCGAAAGATGTTGTCTTCCCCTTTCTGTCCCGGATACTCCCAGTCTATATCTACTCCATCAAGATCATATGTAGACACAATCTCCACTGATGTTTCCGCGAATTTTTTTCTTGAACTTGGTGTTAGCACTGCATCTGAAAAATTCTCACTCCAGGACCAACCACCAATAGAAATTAAAATTTTTAGATTTGGATTTATTTCCTTTAGCGTGTTTAGGTTCTTGAAGTTGGTACTATCCGTTTCCAAATTCGTTAGCCATGCCATACTATCTTTGACATTTACAAAGGCATAGTTGATGTGGGTAACTTTGTTGGCATCAAAAGCATTTACATCTAAGATTCCCCGGAATCCCGGCACATAGCCAACTATGACTTTTTGCTGTTCGGATTCATTACTTGTCGAAACGGGTTTCTCCGGGCTCTGACAGGCGAATATTCCAAGATATATAAAGAGTAGATACTTGGCAGCCATGATTGGATAGTTCATAAATTATGTTTTATTGATCTTGAAAAGTGAGGAGTTGATCGGCAGTGATTAAAGCTAGAAAGAGAGTAATTTTTCTGCATGAGACCATTAGTAGACTGTAATATTCAAAACGAATGCTTAAAATAATTCCAATTTAAATTACTCATTTAAGTATTTCATTCCACTAGGATCCTTTTTTATTTGATTTGAAGCATCACTTTCGCAGTTAAGGGAACAATGTTGATTTTGTCTTTTATCCGGGTATTAATTGTTCTGGAGAATATCCATGTTTAGGGATTATTATCTAATTTATACCATAAGTCAATATTATAAATACATATGTGTTCTAATTGATTTGGAGACTCAATAAATGTTTAATTTTAAGGCAGATGAAATATTCGATCAGTCTATTTCATTCTCTTTTTTAATTGTATTTTTTAATTAATTTTTCCATTTGTTTACGCATCTCTGATTTCTTATCCTGAAATGCTGATTCTGTAGCGAGGTTATGCATTTCATCCGGATCAGTGGTTAGGTCATACATTTCTTCGTAATCGGGAGCGGGTGACAAATAGTGAAAGTATTTTTCAGTTGTTGAAATGATGCCTTCTGATTTGGGCAACCCCGGGTGTTCAAAGAGATGTTCAAAGAGAAAATCCTGTCGCCAATTTTTTACCTCCTGTCGGTAGGTATTTGTCAAGGATTTTCCCTGCATCGATCGGGGTGCTTTAATACCTGCCATTTGGAGAATCGTTGGCGCTATGTCGATATTGAGGGCAATTTCGTCACGAATTTGTCCACGATCTTCGTTAGTCAGTGTTGGGTCATAGATCAGCAATGGTACCCGGATGGATTCTTCGTAAGCAAACCATTTTCCCGCAAGTCCCTTTTCACCAAGAAAAAAGCCATTGTCACCCATGAAAACGATGATGGTATTTTCGTCCAGGCCTCTTTTTTTAAGTTCCTCGCGAATTTTGCCGACGACCACATCAACACCATAGATTAGACGGTAATAGGCACGTACCGAATTTTGATATTTTTCCGGAGTAGAGAATCTGATCTCCCACCGATTTCTTGCCTCATTATTATTCTTAAAAAAATCAGGAAATTGATTGTACACGGCGTCTTCACCATTTTTGGCCGGTGCGACCCTCAGGTCTTTATACAGGTCCTTATAGGCTGGATCAAAAATGAATTGTCGCGGATCATTATCCTGAACATGGGGTGCTTTAAAAGATACAGACAGGCAGAAAGGGCGGTTTGCTGGAGCATTATCGATAAATTCCAGGCACTGATTGCCAATTAACCGAGTAAGGTGAATATCATTTCCTTTTTCATCTTTGGTTTCGTAGTAAGGTTGCCCCGGAATTCCCTTCCAGTAGTCGAAGTCAGTGATTGGAAAATCTTCCTTGTTGCCAACGCCGTATTTTCCAATGAATCCATTGTAATACCCGGCTTTCTTCATGATGTACGGGTAGCATTTTTTCCATGCTCTTTCGGAAAAGGGAGTCTTAAAGTCATTGATATGGTGCTTTCTGGCATACTGGCCACTCAAAATCGAAGCCCGGCTGGTACAACAGATAGGGGTGGTGACGTAAGCATTTTTGTACATAATGCCCTCCTTTGCCATTTGGTCTAAGTTGGGAGTATAGATGTCATGATTTCCCATGGCTCCCAGGGCATCCCATCGTTGGTCATCCGTGAGCAAGAAGATAATATTGGGTTTTTGCTGAAGTTCTTGATTAGGAATGAATAACGCCATCAATACGGAACCGGCAATAACTAGTACGAAAAGAATAAAAGCAAATGTGTAGCGCATAGGCCCAAAAGTTTATAATCCAATGATCGAACCCGATGGTGTGATCGGGTACATTTTAGCAGATGGAAATGATGGAGACTAAAATAAGCATTGGTTTTGGATCTCCCATCGAGATAGTAAAGAATTACAAAAAAGAGTCACGCTGAGCGTTTTTGGCGATGGTTTAAAGCCCCATTTAGGATACTGCTTTTTGAAAATTCGCTTGAAATGGTCTGATTTGTCCCACATTTTACCACCAAAGCGGGAATGTGATTTTGCTCCCGAGGCCTTTTACATATATATGTTTAATAT
>JAGQWV010001135.1 GCA_020437045.1 Saprospiraceae bacterium
GCTGAAGCGACGATTAGTAAAGATGCCCAAATCTGGTTGTCTGATTACAATATGCTCCTGGGAAGTACCAGGCAAAACCGTCGGCTATATCGAGGATTTCTGTCCAGTATGCCACAGAATCCATTGTTGGCTTTAAATCCCACCATCCGCTGCGGTGATCAGGTAGCTGAAGTATTACCGGGTAAAAGCAAGGAGAAGGTAGCTGGAGTTCTGGAGTTATTTAAGCGTGTCAATTTAATTGGATCGGATTTTTATCATGCCTATCCTCATCAGATTTCACTCGGACAGTTGCAACGGGTTTGCCTGGCCATGGCTTTGGCTTCTAATCCGAAACTTATACTGGTAGACGAACCTTTTGCCTCATTAGATCCAGAGAATACAACTATTTTAATGGATCTTTTCAGGAGTCTGCAGGATGATCATATTTCATCGTTGATGATTACTCATGATCTTCATGCCACTGAATATCTTACGGACAAGTGGATTTGGTTGGATCAGGGTAAATTGGTTGCCCATGGTCGGGGTAGTGTATTTGCTACCCAGGGTTCGTTGCCAACTTCTGTCACAAATGTATTAACCGCCTACCAACGTTTGGAGAACAGATCCCCAAATAAAGAAGAGGGAAAGAGGGCGACATTGATCGTTTTGCATGACATATCCTATAAATATCCTGGTCGCAATCCTCTCTCACTCCGGGCCAAGAGCTCTAATTACGTACTCAAAAATGTAGACCTGGAGATCAGTGAAGGAGAAATATTAGGGATCGTCGGGCCCTCGGGCAGTGGTAAAAGTACCTTAGCCAAGATCCTCGGAGGATTGATCACCGGTTACGAAGGTTCTATGAGGTCGCATCAAACGTTAGGGGCAGATTATCGGTTCGTCCAATACATCATGCAAGATGCAGCAACTGCTTTACCACCCCGGCGGTCCGTCTATCAACTGTTGAAGGATGTTATTGTTAATCGTTTTCCGGAACAATCATTGGATCAGGTAAAGAATAGTGTGAACGCTGTGTTGGCAGATGTAGGTCTGGATGAGTCCTATCTTTTCAAGTCACGCTTTCAAATGTCAGGTGGTGAAAAACAACGAGTGATTCTTGCTCGTGCCCTGGTAATACATCCTAAAATGATAGTATTGGATGAGAGTCTAAGCGCATTGGATCGTGATGTGCAATTAGATATACTTAATATGTTGACTGAGTTAGTTGAAAAGTATTCGCTTACGTTGATATTGGTCAGCCATGATCATGAACTCCTGAATAAATTCACCAATCGTATGATTGAAGTTAAAAATGGTGTGCTACATCGGGTTTCCAAATAACTTCTAAGAAATTATTAAATTTTTTGTGGATTCGATGCAACCTTTCTGGTCACATCCTCGTCTATACTTTATGAAAACTTTAAGATAGAAAGGGAACTTTCCTTAACACTTATTAAAGTTTTTGATTATATTTTTGCTCAACGAAACCTTGCTATATGAAAACTTTGCGCCTTGTAGGAATTATACTTCTGATACTATTGTCAGCTGCCTGTTTTCTGTACCTAAATTATTGCCCTGAGAGTTTCGGTGACTTTTCTGTTGGAGGAAACTCAGAGCTTACTGATGTTAAGATTTCTAAATTTATTATTGAGTCTATTAAAAAAGTAGCGTTAACTTATTTGTAGTACATCGTTTTCCCACCGGTTTATATCAAAACCATTTAGGAAAGCTTTAATGTTCATTCTCTTTTTACCAGGCATCTGTAATTCTTCAAAATCTACGTATCCGTCTACCGTACATAATCTTAGATAACTTTTACCATCGGATAAAATGGTTCCTGAGTTGTAAGGGAGTGGGGTCTGATTGTATGTACTCCAGACTATTTTCACCACATCGCTGCCGATCTGGATCCAGGCTCCGGGAAATGGACTCAAACCTCTGATAAAATTATATATCTTCCGGGCCGGCCATTCCTTTTGAATTTCACAGTCTTCCGTAAAGATTTTGGGTGCTTTAGTCGCTTTACTATCATCCTGCTCGAGGTATTTTGCCTGTTCGCTTAACATTGTGTGTACGGTATCTACTACCAATTCTGCACCGATATCCATCATTCGGTCATGTAGACTTCCAGCGGTTTCGTTCTCATCAATGTAAATTTCTTTTTGATAAATCACTCCTCCAGTGTCTATTTCTTTAGCGATAAGGAATGTAGTAAGTCCCGTCTTTTTTTCGCCATTGATAATCGCCCAGTTAATGGGAGCAGCTCCTCTATAGGCAGGAAGGAGTGATGCGTGTAAATTAATGGTTCCCAATCTTGGTGCCGACCAAATGACCTCCGGCAGCATTCGGAACGCTACCACCACCGCTAAGTCAGCATCCAGCTCGCGGTAAGTCCGGATAAAATCTTCGTTTTTTAAATTGATCGGTTGTAGTACA
>JAGQWV010001136.1 GCA_020437045.1 Saprospiraceae bacterium
CCTCGACACGGTACAGATCACGGGCATCGAAACACCAGTTGATGATACCGACCGTCTGTTGGTCGCATCCAGTGCCGTTATTCCCCTATTCGGATTTCCAGGATGGACCTATCGGAATCTAAATGAAGTTTTGCTCTATTCAGGTAACTTTAATCCCGAATTTGAACGTAGTCATGCCCTTAAAAATAACACCCTGGGCATGGTAGGAAGCGGGTCTATGAATAGAATGATGATTTTATCCAAACCTGCTCTCCACCGGGGTTTTGAAGATGCCCACAGCAAGGAAAATGTGGGGATACACGAATTTGTCCATTTATTGGATAAAGCGGATGGTGAAATTGATGGAATACCTGAAATCTTCGTAAAAGAGCCATACATCATACCCTGGATTAAATTAGTTCATCAGGAAATCGAGAAAATAAAATCCTCAGCCACCGACATCAACCCATACGGTGCAACTAATGAATCCGAATTCCTCAGTGTGGTCAGTGAATATTTTTTTAATCAACCCTTAGCTTTCAAAAAAAATCATCCTGAATTATTTAAAGTCTTATCCGGTATTTTTCACCGACCGGACAGTACAGAATAGTAGCCGTTTCATCCGAGGATGATACGCGGTCCTGCTTTACTTTACAAATAATGATCAAGAATTAAATTGAAGAAAAAAGTTGACACGTAACTCTAAAGTGCCTAAAATTTACTTATACTTTCGAAAGAAATTCAGATTTAAGGTAACTTATAGCCTTTTCCCTACTCAATTTTACGGCTTTTATTTGTTCTCTGATTTTAGTTACTAAAGGATCTTCAGCCATTGCCAATTGTTCCAACGCATGTACCTTTTGCCCCAGATCTTCATTAAAGCCCATATAAGCTGTTGTACTTTTTAGACTATGTGCCGCTTTAGCCATGGCGGGAAAATCAAGGTGTTTTGCGGCTCCATCAATGACGTTTAATTCCTTTGCTGATTGATCGATAAACAGTTGAGCCATTTCCCGGATGGTCTCTTCCTTACCCTGTGTGATGTCCATGATGTAATCGCGATCAAAACCAGTCTCACTTTTGGCCATCAGATCTGGGGTATCTTGCCAGGCTCTCTTTTTTCCAGTATATCTTAATATCAGGGAATACAACTCATTATGTTGAAGAGGTTTAGCTATATAATCATTCATGCCATAGCTAATGCATTTCTCACGTTCTCCCGGAAAGGCATGAGCCGTAGTGGCAATAATAGGAACTTCCAAATGCAGCTTTTGTCTAATAATGGAAGTGGTGGAATAACCATCTAATTCCGGCATTTGGATATCCATAAATATTAAATCAAATGCCTCCTTTTTTAATAATTTGATAGCCTCTTTACCATTATAAACATGTTTATGCCTGATTTTCCATTCATCCAGAAGAATCTCAATGATCCGTTGATTCATAGGGTTGTCCTCAACAACTAAAATAGAGATATCCATATCCTTAAGCTCATCCAGTGGCAAGGAACCATTAGTAATTCTATGTGCATCCTCAGCAGCAACTTCATAGGGAATTTGTACGGTAAAACAAGTCCCCTCACCCTCCTTACTTTCCACCATTATTTGGCCTTTTTGTAATTCGACCAATTGCTTTGTAATGGTCAAACCTAATCCAGTACCTCCAAATCTACGGGTAGTATCGGCAGAAGCCTGGCCAAATCGATCAAAGATCTTACCTAGTTTTTCCGCAGAAATGCCGATACCGGTATCTCGAACTTTTATGGACAGATTGATCGTCTGATCATCCAATTCCTTACCCGATACCAGAAGATCGACTTTACCGCTCTGCGTA
>JAGQWV010001150.1 GCA_020437045.1 Saprospiraceae bacterium
ACTGAGAAATATTTGCAGACCGGAATTCGAAATATTTCTCATAGTCGGTGCCTCCACTTTTGGAGACACCAGGCTCTGAGAAAATGTTGACGAAGAAAACTAAGAATAACTACAAAACGCTTTTTACGGTTGGCCCTTCCGGCAGTTCCTCCACTTTATTCAGCTTTCGCTCAATAGCTCGACGACGGACTCCTGCCTGATCAATTACATTATTAGCTTCCGATAATTTTTTCTGTACCTTTTCGAGTGCCGTTCCGAATTTTCCAAATTCTGTTTTTATCTCGCTCAGCAAGGTCCACACTTCACTGGATCTTTTTTCAATGGCCAGCGTTCGGAAACCCATTTGCAAACTACTTAAGAAGGCACTTAGATTACTCGGCCCGGCAACCAGAATTTGATGTTCAGTGCGAAGCGTGTGAAGGAGATCTCCATGTCGGCTGATTTCAGCGTAGAGACCCTCTACCGGTAAAAACATAATGGCAAAATCGGTGGTGTAGGGCGGTGCGATATATTTACTACGAATATCTTTTGCTGCCAAAATAATAGCACGATGGAGCTCTTTGGATTTATTGGTGATTTCTGCGGCACACCCAGACTCATAGGCATCAGTCAGTGCCTGATATTTGTCAAGGGGAAACTTCGAGTCAATGGGCAGAAAAAGCGTTTTATGATCATCATTCTTACCCGGTAGTTTGATAGCAATTTCAACCCGGAAGTCTTTTCCTGGCACCACCACAGCATTTAGCTGATATTGCTCTTTGGTCATAATTTCTTCGATTATGTTCAACAGCTGAATTTCGCCCAGGATACCACGCGTCTTGACATTAGAAAGCACTTTCTTAAGATCACCCACTCCTGCCGCCAGTGACTGCATTTCTCCCAGACCTTTCTGCACCTTCTCAAGGTGTTCGCTTACCACTTTGAAGGACCTACCCAGCCGCTCTTCGAGAGTTTGGTGTAATTTTTCATCAACGGTAGCTCGCATTTGCTCCAACTGTTTATTGTTATCCTGCCGCATCACTTCCAAGCGTTCACTTACCTGCAAGCGGATTTTCTCCAATGATTTAGCCGTTTCATCCTGCAAACGGTTGAATCGCGATTCATTTGATGAAACCAGATCCTTCACCTGACCATTAAGAAGTTCAAAAACTTTCAACTGATGTTGATTATGCTGATCAAGTTGCACTTGCAACTCCTGCCTTGATCCACTTAGTTGATCTGTAAGCTCTCTTCTCTGACCAGTAATTTCATTTCTTAAATCCAGTTGGCATGCGTTCAGTTGATCCTTTAAACTACCAACGATGCTAGTCAACGTGTTTTGAAAATCCTCTGGTTTTCGCTGCCAAAACAGTACAAATTGTATCAGGATCAACACAAATGTGGGTACCAGTATAAGTAAAGTCATATCCATTTTCGGAGTTTTTTTATTTAAATAAAAAGCGTCTTTCTAATACTTTCTAGTCCGTGCAATCATGGCCAGCGACGAAGCATTCCGCCCGTGATATTGACAAAAGCTAATAAACTAAGTGCGATGATGGCGATAAGTAGAAAATGTGTCATGAGTTTAATATTTTATAAATGAGTAATTGTGTAATCGATTGATGATACAAGTTTCGACTTACT
>JAGQWV010001137.1 GCA_020437045.1 Saprospiraceae bacterium
CTCAACAAAACCTGAAATATTCTGTATCGTAATACGGTCGTTGATTCGAAATGGTCTGAAAATAACGATCATGATACCACTAAAAAGATTGCCCAGTGACTGTTGGGCGGCTAAACCAATGACAACGGACAAAATACCTGCACCTGCCAATAGTGAATGCCCCATGGTCCTCATACTAGGTATCTGGGAAAGGGCAACAGCAAGTCCTACAAAATAGATAAGTGCGGAACCTGCATGTCTTAAAAATTGAAAACTGGTCAAATCTCGGTCCTTTTGCGATTCCCGGAAAAGATATCTGGCGGTCAGACGATTGTAGAAAAAAGAAAGGATTACCGTTATGAGACAGATGATCATAATGCCCCAAATAGGTCCCAGTTCCAACAAGAATTTATCTAATGCTATCATACTTTTATAGTTTCACTACTTCCAGAAATCAAAAGTACTATCAAAGATCTACATTTGAAATACCCACCAATGATACAAGCCTTACTCCCTAAAAAAATTAGCTCTATCCGTTATATTATAAAAATATCTCTATTAAGTCACCAATTAGCAGCATACAAGATCAGGACACCGTATTTCACAAGAGACCTAAAATTCAAATCCGACAAATGAGTATTTTTGTCTAATCGGCGAAGATCACTCATGTTTGGCCTGCCGGCATCATTGATCTACCCCATGTTAATTGATAAATCTTATTTAATAATTATAAGTGTCTGAAATGAAGCAAATCTTATTTTATTTCACCCTAATGATACTATTCGCCACCTGCATCGATGATGAAAATGCTGTTGCGATGAGGGTGGTTAATTTCGATGAGAGAACGGCAAATATTCAGCTTATCGATAGTTTAATTACAGGAAAAACATACTTACCTGTCTATTCCCATATTTACCATTTTGACAATAATACCACGCATAGCCTGACAGTAACGATCAGCATGAGGAACATTTCCCCTAGCGATACTATTTATGTACAGTCTGCCAATTACTACAATACTTATGGTGAATGGATAAGAGAATATCTTCAACACCCTATCTATCTCAGTCCTCTCGAAACAGTTGAAATAGTGATCAATGCCAAGGATCGGGAAGGAGGATCCGGAGCCAATTTTGTATTTGATTGGGCGGTTCATTCGGAAAAGAACCTGCCGTTGTTCGAATCTGTCATGATTTCGACCAGTGGACAACAAGGCCTCTCCTTTTCATCCAGAGGGGTCAGAATCTACGACTGACGCGCCAGCTGAATTCAGGAGCCGGTCTATATTTTCATAAAACTGATTTAACTGCATTTGAATTCTCGTTTGAAGCTCAATCTGCACTAAAAATGCTACCATCTCCCCGTATGCATTTGCAAGACACCAAAATAAGTACTTCGACAATTAGTAAATACTTCCGATTGAAAATGAGGCATCTATACGAATGTTCAATAAAAAATAAGGCAAGAAGTTGCTGTTTTTATAAATTGGTGCTACATTTGCCTCGCTTCACAAGAGAGGTCCGGTAGTTCAGTTGGTTAGAATACGTGCCTGTCACGCACGGGGTCGCG
>JAGQWV010001138.1 GCA_020437045.1 Saprospiraceae bacterium
AAAAACTGCTTCCATTAATTCGAATCGTATAGATATTCGTATACCCCGGATCGTAATCTTCATCGGTCCAACCTAATTGTAAATACTCAGCCAACGAAAAATTTAAATCCGCTAAAAACAAAAGCATACCATAACGTGATGCCCCTACTTCAAAAGCAGAATATTCTCCCAAAATTCCGGCAGTATTTTCTACCTCTTCATATAGTAAGTGATAGGCTGCTGCATAATCATTTTCGGCATCTGCATGTGTACTAAATATTGTTTTTGCAGGTATTTTCAGGTCATACGTTACCACCAGGGTATCGGTTACCCTTATCGATGTTTTTGTCAGGGTAAAACCTTGTTTTATCGCTTGCTGATAAATCTTCCAGGAGTCAGGAGCCCAGCGCACTTGCAGAGTTTCATCGTTCGGATGACACAACATAAATATCGCTCCCTCACCTTTTGGCGTTTCAGCTATTTCCTGTGCCTCCAGCCTCACCAGTATCAGCAAGGCTATTAAAACCAATCCCGTTCTTATTTCATTCATCATTTATTAAGTAGGATTGTACAGAATCAAAAAGTTCCAGATCGCCGATCCGGTAAGACCATCGAATTTTCATTTGCCCCGGGTGTTGCCATCGATTTTTAAAAGCCTGCCCCAACTCCCAGGCACTGATTAAAGAGTTATCATACAGACCTGTACCTGTATTATAATTATAGTCTGTTTGAAATCCGTTTGGCGAACCAAAATAAGTGGTGAAATTTGGATCATTGAGATCAAAATAATTTTGCAAAATCATTTTTTGCACGAGGGTGTCGAGAAA
The DNA here is from genome assembly GCA_020437045.1 of Saprospiraceae bacterium. Lineage (GTDB taxonomy): Bacteria > Bacteroidota > Bacteroidia > Chitinophagales > Saprospiraceae > JABDMH01. The sequence goes on from JAGQWV010001138.1 coordinate 807, forward strand.
CTCAACATGTAGCGTCGATGTCAATTTTTGCTTCACTCCTGAAGGTTCAATAAAGACCGGAGATTCACCCAATTGATCCGGAATAACCACCTCGACTTTAGGAACATTCCCCTCCGAAAATTGAGTATGAGTAAACTGATTAAAAAAGAAAATGTGCTCTTGCTGATGTAAATCATTCGCATTAACCATCGGATAAATCTGGAGATTCTGCAATTGGGTGATATCAATCTCATAATTTAGCAAAGGCAAAATTTCCCCAGAACCATTTAATTCCAATTCATCAAATAACTCACTTTGATTTTCCAGAATGATCGATTGCAACTTCGGTTGCGGTAAAACATTGTCCGGATTAAATGCAGCGGCTAGCTTATCCTCCAGCCGATCGTAAGTACTACAACGAAAATAAATCGGTTCGATAAGATCCTTCCCAGCAGATAAGAGCTGCAATTGATAGACCTGTCCCTTAACCATTTGCCCGGAAGGCATTGGCCAGGTGATCGTTTTGTCCTTCTTCTGATAGGTGCAAGTGCTGGTAAATACCTCTACGTCCGGTGACTGACATGTTACGCGGGCAAAAACTTCAGTATCATCAAAAATGGGACTCATGCCCTTTTTCAGCTTAATGACTCCAATACCATTGTTCTGAGCTGGATAATAGTTTGACATCCCATTTAGCGGATAAGAATATTCAATATTAAAAGATGGAATTTTATCTGGATAATCACCGGTCATAAAAGTATATACCGTATCCTGTGCTGTTTTTCCATGCTGATCCTCGACCGCACTCCAAGAATTACCATTATCAATAGATTGTTGAAAATGGGCTTCAGGATGAATCCTAATTTCCGTATTCGGCGGCCAGGTTTCTTCAGGAATATAGGTCACGAATGTATTTTCTTCTGAAAACACCTTCTGGCACCGGATGCTCTGGGTACTGCCGTTCTTTATAAAGTAAGCAATACCAATTTTTGCAAAATCATTATTGGGAATTCCGCCCGCATTATTACTGATTTGATCTTTCAGTTGAACCTGGAAAAGCGAATTCCCCAGATCATCAGAAAAGGATTTATTAAATGGCACACCTCCACTAAAAGTGATATCCTGGGCCACATGCAGTAGTTGTTCATTAGAAGGAGAAATTACTTCGTCAAATACATTTAATTCAATGTTATTCTTTTCTAATATACAC
>JAGQWV010001139.1 GCA_020437045.1 Saprospiraceae bacterium
ATTCGAATGAGTTGCGAAACAAAGGAGACTATCAAGAGACCAAGGGAACCGAAGCCGGTATTGTCAATAGTATGTTAGGGGTCAATCTGAAGATTAATAAATATAACTCTCTTGGATTAACGGCTCTATATAATCATAGTGGTGAGAAGACTAGCAGGTATCTGGTTGGAGAAAGACCGGAACAAATCATCGATGAAGACCAGCTTGAGGGAAGGGGGTTAAGTTTTGAAGAACGACAATTGTTTAGTAGCCATTTTGGAGGTGATCATGCCATCGTTGGGCTAAACAATGCCAAGTTAGAATGGAAGGTCGGTTATACCAAATCATCTATGGATGAACCGGCTACCCGCTATTTTACTAACGTACACAATACAGAACTGGACATTTACTCGATACCGAAGCAGTCCGTTCAACTTCCGGCTTTTTACTACAGAACCCTAACAGATGATCAATTTGATGCGAAAATTGATTTCGAACTACCTCTCGGTCAAAATGAAAATAAAATCAAAGTCGGAGGATTATATACTTCGAAGGATCGAGTTTTTGATGAACAATTATACCAGATCTTTACTTCAAATTTTGCCACTCCTTATGCAGGAGATCCTGATGTTTTTCTCGGAGAGGACAATATTGGAATCATATCACTTGATGAGACTAGAAACCAATACCGGATCGGAAACTATTTGGTCGATTTTACATCACCCAATAATGCTTACACAGGTAATAATACGGTGACTGCAGGATATGCAATGTGGAAAACTAAAATTACCTCTCATCTGAAAATGGTGGCGGGAGCCCGTTATGAAAAAACTGATTTGGAGGTGATCAGTGGCGATGAAAATATTGATATAGAGGAACGTACCGGAGCGATTAATCAGGGAGACGTTTTACCAGTGGTTAATTTAATTTATGCCACAGGAGAAAAATCGAATTTCCGGGCAGCTTATTCGAAGACATTGGCTCGCCCAAATATGCGGGAAATTGCACCTTTCGTTTCTTATGATCCACTGACCGCTTCTTTTATTATTGGAAACACTGATCTGAAAAGAACCCTGGTTGGTAACTATGATCTGAGATGGGAATGGTTTATGAACCCTGGAGAAATTGTGGCTGTGAGTGCCTATTATAAGGATTTCACAGACCCCATTAGTAGCCGTTATTTGCCTTCCTCAAACACAGAAATTAAATTTATCAATGTAGACAGAGCAAAAGTATACGGTATTGAATTGGAATTTCGTAAATCGCTTCAGTTTTTAAGCCCAAGATTCAAAAACCTGAAGTTCAGTTCAAACCTCAGTTTAATAAATTCTGACGTTGATGTGGTCAAGACATCTCCATATGAACCCGAAACCAGACCATTTGAAGGTCAGGCACCTTATATCGTCAATGCCGCATTATTATATGATAATTCCATAAATAATGTTGCGGCAACCTTATCACTCAATTATATTGGGGATAGGTTACGATTTTTGGGACAAGATGGAGCTCCCGATATCTATGATCGTGCCCGGGGACAACTTGATTTTAACCTACAGAAGAAATTTGGTCAGATCGGTCTTTCATTGACTGCTCAAAATTTACTTAATTCAGATTTCGTCATCTCTTCAGACTATAAGGGTAAGGAATATCTTTATAGCCGATTTAAGGCAGGAACAAGTTATTCTCTCGGTGTATCCTATAGTTTTCGCTAAGAAAAAATTAGGAGTACCTTCTACAATATAAACGGTGCTGTAATTAAATTTACAGCACCGTTTTTCTTTTGTGTATTACTTTGCTTTGTCAAGATTAGGCAGGATTAGCTTTATCGATCATTCCTTGACATTTGTCTAACAGATCCCCTTAATATTATGTTAAACTGATCTTTTGCGTATGCCATGACGTTCTTTTTTTAGTCTTATAGATATAACGAAAAGAGAAAGCCATGAAAGACACATTTTTAATCGAAATCGAATTAAACTACACCTTTAGAGATCATGTAGAATCTGCTTCCTATCTGTTAAATCAGATGCTGGCGGATGGACAAATCCAGACCTATGGTATATCAGACGATCTGAATCGTATGTGGATTACCACCATTGCCGGAACTGAACTGGAAATCTGGGAGCTCTTAGGCCT
>JAGQWV010001140.1 GCA_020437045.1 Saprospiraceae bacterium
TCAATGGGAACCCCAATTTTGATTTTCTCATTAATAATGCGGGAACGGCACTCTATGCACCCATTGATCAGGTTACGGAACAGCAAATGGATAAAATTTATAATATCCATTATAAAGGTGCCTTTTTTCTCTCGCAAAAAGCATTGCCCTTTATAAACAATGGTGGAGCTATCGTAAACATTTCATCTGGTCTGACCCGTATCATTATGCCCGGTTCATCAGTCTATGGTTCTCTTAAATCGGCCATGGAAACGCTCACTCGATATATGGCAAAGGAATTGGGGAATCGGAAAATCCGGGTCAACATTATTGCTCCGGGGGCTATTGAGACTGATTTCGGGGGTGGCCGGGTAAGAGACAATAAAGAAATTAATGACCATATTAGAAACCTCACCGCTTTGGGACGCGTGGGATTGCCGGACGATATTGGCGGCGTCGTTGCTTTTCTATGTACTGATGAGGCTTACTGGATTAATGGACAACGCATCGAAGTCTCAGGTGGCCAGGCATTGTAAATAAAACTATATTAGATATATGGCTAGCAGCAAACCAATTCACATCAAATCTATCAGTCAGTTTCATCAATTGAATGGTTTACCTAAACCAGATCATCCACTCATCAGTATTGTAGATTATGCAAAACTCAAGCGACCAGATGAATACAAGGTTTCATCCCTTATGTTTGGATATTATACGATCTCGCTCAAGAGAGGCGTGAGTAAGATGTTTTATGGTCAGCAGGAGTATGACTTTGATGAAGGTGTACTTTATTTTATGGCTCCTTACCAGATTTTAAGAGTAAATAACCAACCTGATGAGTCTATACAACGTTCTGGATGGTTATTACTTATACATCCGGACTTTTTGTGGAACACTTCATTAGCAGTAAAAATTAAAAGATTTGAATTCTTTGACTACTCTGTGAATGAAGCTCTTTTTCTTTCAGACAAAGAAGAATCAATTATCAATAATACCATAAAAAATATTCAGCAGGAATTCCATAGTAATATTGACAAGTTCAGCAAGCAAATTATTATCTCACATATTGAAACAATGCTTAATTATTCAGACCGATTCTATCATCGACAATTTATCACTCGGGAAAAGTCCAGTCATCAGATTCTTACCCGTTTGGAAACAGTACTCACTGAATACTTTGCTAAAGACCTGATCAATACAGGGTTACCTACTGTACAATATATTGCCGATGCCTTAAACATATCTCCAAGTTATCTTAGTAGTCTGCTTAAAGTACTTACCGGACAAAGTACACAACAGCACATTCACAATAAACTCATTGACAAAGCAAAAGAAAAACTTTCCACGACGGATCTCTCTGTCAGCGAAATTGCATACGAACTTGGATTTGAACATTCACAGTCCTTTAGTAAACTTTTCAAAAGCAAAACCAACCTGTCTCCTATCGCTTTTCGATCCTCCTTCAATTAAATCATTTAAGGCTTAAAGCCGTGACTTTAAATGAATTTCGAGACATCTAATCCTGAAATTATCTACGGTTTAATGTATCCTTGGCCAATTGCACGATCGTGGTCATCAGTCATTCTACTTATGGGAAGGCCACATAGAGTACATGTATGTTTTCGGGATTAAATATTAAATTCGTTGCTAAATAGTGATGACCTTGAAAAATCATAACAGACCTGATGCCCTTTGGTAAATAAATAGCAATGCTGAGACATATTTTTATCCTTATCTGCCTAATTTATGCCGGCAGTGCATATTCTCAGAAGCGCTTTGTCTTGGTGGATGGTGTACAAATCCGGATAAATACCATCGGACTTGAAGATCGAAAAAAGGGACAACCAGTAGTCGTTTTTGAAAGTGGTCACGGAACGCCAATGGACAATTGGGATAAAGTTCTACAAGGTATTTCTGAGTTGGCACCCCTGGTAACATATGACAGGCCTGGCATTGGTGAGTCACCAGCTATAGATGAAATGCCTACCATTAAAAATGTAGCGGATCGTCTGGTGAAAATCTTAGCGCATCTAAAATTACCACCTCCATTTATTCTGGTTGGGCATTCCCTGGGCGGGTTATATGTGCGAGGTTTTGCCAATTACCATCCGGAATTATTAGCCGGCCTGATCATCATTGATCCAGCCGATTTTACAGAAACATTAAAGAACCGGCGTGACTACTATGAAGTATTGGGTTGGGAAAATGCAAAAATCGACAGTCTGATTCAAGTTTTTATCGACATACGCAAAGAACGTGCAGATCAAGCACCCGCATCTATAAAAAGAGAAAGTGAGGTACTGGAAGAGCAAAGAAAAAAAGAATTTGCAGAAATCAAAGCACTTGATCTTCCAAACATTCCAGTGCATTTCATCATGGGAGGACGATTTGATATGCCCGAAAAATTCCGATCCAAAGAATATAACGACGAAATTCTTTTTAGATCTAAAATCAAACACCGGCTTTTACGGTGGACTGATGTGATACAATCGGTGGACAAAGGAATGCTATTCTACAGTGCAGATGCCGGACATTTTGTTCACTACGATGATCCCGAACTTCTGATTTCCAGTGTTAAAATCGTTCTTCACGATTACAACATTTTAAAAAATGGGGATGAAGACTAGTGCAGCATTTCCGCAGTAACTAATACTATAGGAGATCGCAAAAAGATATTTAA
>JAGQWV010001141.1 GCA_020437045.1 Saprospiraceae bacterium
TTTTACGATCTCATTCGTTGCAAAAACTCGCTGTAGCTGCGGCTACATCTGCGTTTTGCGCCTCGGACCTCATCAAGAATCTTATTAAAATTATTCAACATAACCCATGTGTTAATCTACAAGTGCAGCATTACTAAATATTATTGATATTATCTTCCACTTGTACATGGTTTTATCAAGATTCTTCTGTGTATCTGTAGAGAGCGTGAAACCTATGATGCTATAGTCAATACCTATATCAGCGACCATAGTGATTGATATGAACTACACCCGTTCTGACGTTCCTTGAATTTGCTTAGGCGTGAAGATTATTGGTTACAGAAAAGGTCCTAAGCCTCTCCTTGCTGATTTCCCACCTGAGAGTTGATCTGAGTTATTTCTTTATCGATAAAGTAGAGACTCTGTGGACCATCACCAATAAGTTTTAATTTATCCAGAATAGATCGGATTAAAGCCTCCTCTTCCCGCTGTTCACTCACGTACCATTGTAGAAAATTATGAGTACTGTGATCATTCTCTTCATTGGCAAGATTCACCAATTGATTTATGGAAGTAGTCACCTTCTGCTCATGTGCATAAACGTCATTAAAAATGCTTTGAATGCTTTTAAAATCTGAAGGTGGTTGTTGGATAGCGGGAGCGATTGCCTTCTTATCCATTTCCAGCACGTATCGGAAAATCCTCATCATATGATCGTGCTCTTCCGTGGCCTGACGGTAGAAGAATTCCGATGCACCCTCCATACCCTGGTATTCACACCAGGAAGCGATCGATAGATAAAAGAAAGATGCATAGCCCTCCATGGCTATTTGATCATTGAGTGCGGCTTCCATTTTTTCAGATAACATGTGTGCGGTCGTTGTTTTTGTCAAAAATAAGAGATTATCTTTATTATCTAGCACTAGTCAATTCTTCTAACATGGCCTCACACGCCTGATAGAGCATAGTATAGACTTCTTCAAAATCTTTTTTAGAGCCATAATAGGGGTCAGGGACAGGTCGATTTTGGCCAGGATACAGAAAATTCATCATCATATGCAGCCTGGTACCAGTCACTTCAGGATCTAACCTTCTTATATCCTGATAATTTTGGGCATCCATCGCCACGATAAGATCCCAATCGGGTAATTCCGCCTGGCGAATCTGTCTGGCGCGAAGACCCGAGATATCAATATCGTGATCTTTTGCCACGGCAATCGACCGTTTATCTGGAGAGGATCCCTCATGCCATCCAGTGGTACCCGCACTGTCGACGATCCAGTCCAGTTTTTTGTGATGGATCAAGTTCTGTGCTATTCCTTCGGCCAGAGGCGACCGGCAAATATTACCCAAGCATACCATTAAGATTTTCATAGCGTTAAATATATGAAAATATTGTAATGTTATATGATTGTAAAGTCACCGCTCCGATCATTCTAATTTAGTGTATTTTTGCAGGGGTCAATCAAAAAGAACACCATTGACCGATAGTTGTTCATGAAAATCGTAATTGCCGGAGCTGGAGATATAGGATTTCATATTGCCAAACTACTTACTTATGAAAAGCAAGACATCACTCTGATTGATACGGATGAAGATGTTTTGGATCATGCCCGTACCCATCTTGACGTCTTGACCATCAAAGGCGATGCCAGCTCGTTCAATGTGCTGCAAGATGCAGAGGTGGAAAAGGCCAGACTGGTCATTGCCGCTACCACCTCCGAAAAAACAAATATTATCACCGCTATTCTGGCAAAGAAAATGGGAGCCAAGCAGACCATTGCCCGGGTGCAATCTCAGGAGTATCTGGCAAAGGATCAACGTTCCATTTTTCAGGAACTGGGAGTGGATTCGTTAATTAGTCCGCAACTTCTAGCCGCGCACGAAGTATTACGACTACTAAAGCAATGTTCGCTAACCGACATCTTTGAATTTGAAGGAGGGCAGATCTCGCTCATCGGTGTATTGTTGGATGATTCGTCACCGATTGTAAATATGAGTATCAAGGAGGTCGATGTGGTTTATGACAAAATT
>JAGQWV010001142.1 GCA_020437045.1 Saprospiraceae bacterium
CCCGTGCTCCCACCACTATGGCCATGGTGTCCAGGGATATTGAGCTTTCTGCTGATAAGTCCAGAGCGACGATGTTCAGGTTTTTGAGAAAACCCGTTGCTGAGAGAAGATTGGGATTTCCCGCGGTAAGACGATACCTGGCTTTGCCTTTAGAAATGGGAATTTCTTGCTGGAGATTACCTTTGTCTCCAATATGATCCGTAATGATTACTCTGCCCGTATCCAATAAACAGCCATTGCCCTCAAAAACATCTATATCAATAATGTAAGACTGCAATTGTTCAAGAACAGGATATCCCAGGCATGATTCTGCCGGCAGACCTCCAATTTGCATAATCAGATCCGGCCGATAGATAAAATTTGTTACTTCATCACCCGCACGAAGATCAACCGTCTTGCTATTATTTAAATACAGATCTACACTATCCGGTCGATAGATGCCACCTTCCAGAGCTTTGAAAGTCAGGTAATACTGGTTTGCCGGTAATTCAATTTGATAAAAACCATTCAGCGTCATAGCGGTATCCGTAATACACTGATCAATGGAATTGATAATAATCATTGCTTCTCCAATGACATCACCACATCCATTCGCAAATACTCCCGATAGGTTATACATTTGGAGATCTTGAAAATTCTGCTCTGCATCTTGATCCACAAAAATGGTAGCCTGAGATGGGCTGAAAGCGTGACCATGGTACGATGGTGTAATAGTATACTGTCCAATAGTGGGTATGCTGACCTCATAATCACCTTGCAGATTGCACAAAACTGTTTTCCCACCACTCACCGAAATGACCACGGAGTCGAGTCCACAGTTGAAATTTTTGAATTGTTGAAAGACATTTCCACTAATCGTATACGAAGTAGTATCATAAAAGTTAATAGCGGTCGCACCTGGATTGCTATTGCTCAGCGTTACTGTACGGGTAGAAGGGGAAAATTCATGGACAATATTACTAGCATCGGTAAAGGTAGGGGTGACGGTAAAGTTGGCAGAATTGTCCCCAAAGTAAATTTGCGATTTCCGGTAAAAGCCATCATCGTTAGTGACGGTGGTATAAGTAGAGGTGGTTTGAGAGCCTCCGGGAACCCCGTTATTATCTCTCTCGATGGTAACAGTGACTCCACCCACCGGTGCGCCTCCACTCACTTTTCCAGCGGTGATCTTGCCCTCGATCGAGCCATTGCTGCCGAGCACCCGAATTTCGACTACATTGCTGAGTGCGATGGCATGGCATCCATTTTCAGCTAGTCGGCGAAAGTAACGGGTCTCATTTATTACTCCGGGATCAAATGACTTACAATTGTCAAAGCACTGTGATGGGTTCAGATTATTCCAGAATACCCCCGGTATTGAATCCTGCCAGGTATAATTGACCGAATAGGGTACATTTGGGTCATAGGGAGGATCACCGACCCCATCGTAATTGCCTCCTTGCACTGATTTGTAGGATCTAAAACTGCCCGGATCACTACCCGCAGGAGCGGTAAAAAGGGAGGTTTCTTGTTGCGCAACCTGGTCATCTACCCAAAGTGAGATAACCCCTGGGTCTATCGTTGACATTTCGGGCCTTAGGGTCAAAGACACCGCATTTACCCTGGTATCGCAGTACTTAGCATATCTCCGAAGAATAATGTTCTGATTAGGCATCGTTAATTGTGATCCGTCAAAATCCTGGTCTGTTTGATCTGTTTGGTACTCCATGATACCGATGATATAGGTCCATTCGTAATTGATATTTGTAGGGTC
>JAGQWV010001143.1 GCA_020437045.1 Saprospiraceae bacterium
ATTCTAAAACTATTTTTAGATGCTATTTCCGTAAGAGATCGCAAAGCAACTTTTTATGGTAAAAAAGCTTGCCTGACTGGTGTGTCATCCGGTAGAGCTGGAAATCTGCGGGGATTAGATCACTTAACGAATATTGTGAATTATTTACACGTCACGGTTTTTCCCAACCGTTTGCCCATCTCCTCACTAAAGTCTCTCGTAAATGACAGTGGCCAACTAAGAGATCCTTATACGACTAAGGTGTTAGAAAACCAGGTCAAGGAGTTTATCAAGTTTTAATTATGGAAAAGCCATTTGTACAGGTAAGGGATTTGGGGAGAATTGCATATGATGAAGCATTGCATATTCAAAAAGGAATTTTGGATCAATTGGTCCAATTAAAACTAGCCAATAGAAATAGAAAGGAGGCTGAAATCAAACTCCCGGTTCATCAATTTCTTTTCTGCGAGCATGATCCCGTTTTTACGTTAGGTCGCACGGGAAAAGAAGACCATTTGCTCCTCAATGAATTTGAACTTCAGCAGGAGTCCATAGCATTCTACAAGACGAATAGGGGAGGAGATATAACGTTCCACGGTCCTGGACAAATTGTCGGTTATCCTATCTTTGATCTTGAATTTTTTTTTACGGATGTTCATAAATATGTACGATATATCGAGGAGGGTGTGATTCGTACTTTGGCGGACTATGAAATACAAGGAGATCGTATAAAGGGGTATACTGGAGTTTGGTTGAAGGCACGAGGTGATCAACCTGAAAGAAAGATATGCGCTATTGGCATACATTTGAGTCGGTGGATTTCGATGCATGGTTTTGCATTTAATGTCAACACTAATCTTCAATATTTTAACAAAATCGTTCCCTGTGGTATCACTGATGAGGATAAGGATGTAACTTCCCTATCGAGAGAATTGGGATATTCCATATCATTGAGTGAGGTTAAGAATAGACTGATCACCCATTATGCCGAACTTTTTAATTTTGATTTTCGTATCGAAGATCCTTTTTATGACCACTGAGAATAAATCATCAAATGAGTAGTACGTTACGATCGAAACTAGTAAAAGACTCGGAAACCACCATGACAGAATTGGTGATGCCCAACGATACAAACCATCTTGGTGATCTCATGGGAGGTAATCTCATGAAGTGGATGGATATCGCCTGTGCCATGTGCGCATCAAGGCATACCAATAGTGCGGTTGTAACCGCATCTGTCGACAACATCTCTTTCAAAAGTTCAATTAAATTAGGGGAAATTTGCATTTTAAATGCTGTAGTAACCCGAGTGTTTAATTCGTCATTAGAGGTATATGTGACGGTCTATGCCGAAAACGCGGTCACAGCTCAGACACGGAAAGCTAATGAGGCATATTTTACCTTCGTATCTGTTGATTCAGTGAAACATCGCCCGGTCAAAGCTTTGCCGGTCATTCCACAGACCCCAGAAGAAGTTGAACGTTTTGAGGGTGCTCAACGTCGGCGTGAATTGAGGTTGATTTTAGCGGGGAGACTTAAGCCTTCGCAGGCGAATGATCTCAAAAGTCTTTTTCAATAAAAAATGGTGATCAAACATTAAATCGGAAATGCATAATATCTCCATCTTTTACCAGATATTCCTTTCCTTCCACTGCCATTTTGCCGGCTTCTTTTACCGCTGCTTCGGAACCTAGATTGACGATATCCTGATATTTGATCACTTCTGCCCGGATAAAACCCTTTTCAAAATCACTATGAATAACACCTGCTGCCTGAGGAGCTAGCGATCCATTTTCAACCGTCCATGCTCTCACCTCTTTTTCTCCGGCTGTAAAGTAGGTGATCAAATTGAGTAATTTATAGGCACTTCGGATGACCCGGTGCAGTCCTGGTTCATCAAGCCCCAGATCTTCCAAAAATACTAAACGATCTTCAGGATCTTCCAGCTCGGCGATGTCCGCTTCAATTCCCGCGCAAACAATAATATGTTCAGCAGCTTCATCAGCGATGGCAGCTTCAAAAGCTTCTGTATAATTATTTCCGATCTTAACGGATGATTCATCAACATTGCAGACATACATTACCGGTTTTGCGGTAAGCAACATAGCTTCATTAATCATTTCAACGCCAGCCTCGGAAAGGTCTGCAACTCTGGCAGATTTTCCGGTATTTAATGCATAAATAATTTCTTCCGCAGCCTGTACGGCCACCTTACTCTCTTTC
>JAGQWV010001144.1 GCA_020437045.1 Saprospiraceae bacterium
ATGGGAGCCGATAGTGGTCACGGTAGAAAATGGTGAATATCCGGCCATAGACGATAGCCTGGAGCATGAAATTGATGCCGGGGTACGCGTTTATAAAGTACCCAGTCTGGAATTCTTTGATTTATTTCGAAAATTGACGGGAAAGAAAAAAGGAGAAAAAATTGATACGTATGAGCTGGTGAAAGGGAAAAAACAGCTTTCCCTGAAAGAGCGTGTCGCTCAATTTGTGCGGATGAATTTTTTAATACCCGATGCACGCATAGGCTGGAACATCCGGGGTTATAAAAAATGTCTTGGGATTGTGCAAAGTGAAAAACCCGATGTCATTTTTTCCAGTTCTCCGCCACATTCTCTGCAAATACTGGCAATGCGCCTAGCAAAAAAAACGAATGTCAAGTGGGTGGTCGATTTTAGAGACCCCTGGACCCGCTCATTTTATGACAAAGGGGTGGACCGGTGGCCATTTGCAGAAAAGTATAATCAACGTCTGGAGCAGCGGGTCGTCAGATCGGCTGATTGTGTGACCGCAGTCAGTCAGGGAGTATTGGATTTAGTTGGCGCCGGAGAGGCTCGAAAAAGTAAAGTGATCAGTAATGGCTACGATAGCGAAGATTTCACTGCAGAAAAAGAACAAAATGACCTTTTCACCATTGTATATACTGGTCATATCGCATCCGTGCAAAATCCTGAAAAATTTTTCCAGGCCATCGCTAACTTAATTAAAGATCGGACAAAAAAAATCGAGGTCCATATTTATGGATCGGCGGATCGGTCCGTTCATGAAACAGTAGAAAGTCTTTCTCTGCAGGAAGTGGTCATTTTTCATGCGTATGTGAGCCATCATGAAGTGACCGGCATCATGATCAACGCCGACTTGTTGCTTTTGCTGATACCCCGGGTGAACGCTAAAGGGATCTTGACGGGTAAATTATTTGAATATCTGGCTGCTGATAATTTCATTTTAGGAATAGGTGATGAAAATGGTATTGCAGCCGAAGTCATCCGACAATGTGAGGCCGGAACCATGGTAGACTTCTCCAAAGATCCGATTGGGGTTGTGAGAGAGTGCTACAGAAAATGGATCGATAAGGAAATACATACAGGAAACAGAAACGAAATTGAAAAATATAGCCGAAAGAATCTTACCAAAGAATTGACCACTTTATTCTCGGATATATGCGCTTGAAAAAGATCATATTCATGTTGAATAAATTATGGACAGACCTGAAAACAAAAGGTCATTTCGTATCCATCATCGAAGATCCCCATTCTGAAAAACTGGGATATTATTATATTCTATTTGGTACAGACTTTTCCAAATTAAATAAACTAATTAAAGATTTCGATGAAGAGGGCATTCCGGTAAATCGAGCCTACATTGATGTCAAAGATGGCAAACCACATTATTACCCGATCAGTATCGGCCAGGTGGGATTATCCATTTTTCATCAGTATCTCAAAAGTGGGGATCAGGCACAAAGAGATCATTTTTTGCGCATTGCCAAATGGTTTGTTCGAAATCACAAGGAGGATGCCCGTTTGGGTTGCTTTTGGCTAACCGACATTCCCAAGCCGGAATATCAGGTGTATTCGCCATGGAAATCAGCATTTACGCAAAGCCGGGCTTTATCAATCCTGCTGCGAGCGTGGCAAGAAACCGGTGATTCTTCTTATCTCGAGCTGGCAACCAAAGCCTTAAAATCTTTTGAATATGACATCCAGGAAGGAGGAGTAGCTATCCGAAGAAAGAGTAGTGAAATATTTTATGAAGAATATGTGGCTGAATATCCCACCAGGGTTCTGGATGGCCATATTTTTTCTCTTTTTGGATTATACGATTATTTGCGGGCAGTTTCGACCCAACATGATACCGATGGTCATAACCAGGCTACCAGACTATTTGAGGAGGGAGTCCAGGG
>JAGQWV010000023.1 GCA_020437045.1 Saprospiraceae bacterium
ATGCAAAAGGTGGTAAAATTGGTTTGTTCGGTGGTGCAGGCGTAGGTAAAACGGTATTGATCCAGGAGTTGATTAATAATATCGCCAAAGGATATGATGGAATATCAGTATTTGCCGGGGTGGGAGAACGAACCAGAGAAGGAAATGACCTCTTGAGGGAGATGCTCGAAGCCGGTATCATTACTTACGGCAAAGATTTTATGCATAGCCTGGAAGAAGGTGGATGGGATTTAAGTAAAGTTGACAGAAAAGAACTGGAAAACTCGAAAGCCACTTTTGTATTTGGCCAGATGAATGAACCTCCTGGTGCGCGTGCCAGAGTAGCTCTTTCTGGATTGACGATTGCTGAGTATTACCGGGATGGAGATTTAAGTGATCCCAATGGTGGCCGGGATATTCTCTTTTTCATTGATAATATTTTCCGTTTTACACAAGCCGGGTCAGAAGTATCAGCTCTTCTGGGACGGATGCCATCTGCCGTAGGATATCAGCCGACACTGGCTACCGAGATGGGAGTGATGCAGGAGCGAATTACCTCCACAAAGAGAGGATCGATTACCTCGGTACAGGCAGTTTATGTGCCTGCGGATGACTTGACCGACCCTGCTCCAGCAACCACGTTTGCACACCTTGATGCCACCACGGTACTAGACCGAAAATTAGCTTCTCTGGGTATCTATCCAGCTATTGATCCATTAAGTTCATCATCACGAATTATGGACCCTAATGTGTTGGGAGATGATCATTACGGTACGGCACAGGCGGTAAAAGGTATTTTACAGCGATATAAGGAATTGCAAGATATTATCGCTATCCTGGGTATGGAGGAATTGTCTGAAGAAGACAAATTGGTGGTACACCGGGCCCGTCGGGTACAGCGATTTCTTTCTCAGCCGTTTCATGTAGCTGAAGCGTTTACCGGACTTCCGGGTGCCTTGGTGCCAATCGAAGAAACCATCAAAGGGTTTAACATGATTATGAATGGCGAAGTTGATGAATATCCCGAGGCTGCTTTCAACCTGGTGGGTACAATTGAAGAAGCCATTGCCAAGGGTAAGAAATTGATCGAAGATGCAAAAGCAGATGCCTAATGGTTATTAGTGTATTATCACCTGAGAAAGAGATATTTACCGGCGAAATTATCTCGGTCAAGGTGCCGGGTTCTGCCGGCCAGTTTGAAGTCTTGCAGAATCACGCTCCCATCGTTGCAGCACTGGATGAAGGTGCTGTCCGGATCAAAAAAGCGAATGGAGAGATTTTAAATTTCAATATCAGAAAGGGCTTTATAGAGGTACTTTATAATGAAGTTTCTTTGTTGGTACAAGTATCTTCAGAAGAATGATGTTTTAACTGGCAATACCCATTATTGGGTCCATAAAATATATCCCATTTATTCAGGGCGGTAGTGATTTAACTCCGCCCTTTTTATTGCGCCTGGAATGCCCTCTTGATCTATTTGAATCTATAATGGTGGCTATATTCAATGAAAGAAATACCTGATTAGCGGTCAAAAAATCTCATGTTGATTTTAAACTATTTTACAATACACTCGTTTCTTTCTTGTTAAGAGATGTCCAAAAGATTATTCTGCCTATAAATGCATATTGACGAAGAAAAGAGGGATTCGGCGTTGCTCGAAAAATATGTTCTTGGGTTGTGCAATATGTCAGAACAGAAAGAAGTAGAGTCACTCATATCCAGAAATCCGGAAATCGCAAGCAGGGTCGGTGAAATGCGTAAAGCAGTAAAGAATTACTGCAGTTCATGTTATGGTGACAAAGTACAGTCAATCTTGAAGGGAAAAGATACCTCGATTTCTTGCAGATCAACCAATGATAAGCCAAAACTTCGACACCTGGCAATGAAAGAATCCGGTGGATGGTGGCATCGAATCTGTGTTTTCTTACGAAGCATTTTTTTCTCTCCATCCGGTCGTGATTGAATAGGCCTTGAGCACTTTTGTCAACAGCTTTTGTCTCTGGCGCTGACAAAATAAAAAATCGAATACAAGACGTATCCACGACTGATTGCGATTACCGCGATAAGGCACTGCAATTCTATAAAGGAGAAAAAAAGCAGTCCATCATACTTCACGTTTCGCGATTGTTCTCTATTACCATTTACCGGTAGCCCCTTCATTTTTGATTAACTTTAGGGAAAATGATCAAGTATGAAAATGAAGAAGCTACTCCTGACAATCGGTTTGTTGTTGCTGGTACTATGGGCCTATTCCCAACGTACAGAAAAGCCGCCCCTCCATGCTAAACATTGGATGGCCATCACAGGAAAACCATTGGCAGCTACCTCCGGAGCGACTATTTTTAATAAAGGAGGCAATGCCATTGATGCCGCCTGTGCTATGCTGGCCACGACGTGCACCATGTGGGATGTGCTGAGTTGGGGAGGCGAGACCCAGGCGCTGATCTACAATCCTAAATTAAAGAAAGTTATAGCTATCAATGCTCTGGGGGTTGCACCTTCCGGAGCTACTTCAGAATTCTTCCTTGAAAAAGGGTATCAGTATCCACCCCAGTTTGGTCCTTTGGCAGCGGTGACTCCTGGTACACCTGGTGGGTTGATGACTATGCTGGCAGAGTATGGTTCGATGAGCCTGGCAGAAGTGCTTGCGCCAGCTATTGAAATGGCCGGTGGATATCCTATCGAAGCCCAACTGTGCCGTGGTATTGATCATTACAGAGACACTATCAAACAATGGTCATACTCCTCTGATGTCTTTTTACCGAATAATGGGGAAGCCCCTAAGGCAGGTCAGATTTTTGTGCAGTCGGATTTGCAGGCTACGCTTCTGAAACTGGTGGAAGCAGAAAGCATGGCACTAAAGGCGGGTAAGAGTAGAAAGGAAGCGATTTACGCAGCGTATGACCGGTTTTACCGGGGTGATATAGGTCAGGAGTTGGTCAGAGGTACCAAAGAAATGGGAGGATTGTTTACTATGCAGGATTTGGATAACTGGCAAGTCTACATTGAAGAGCCGGTCATGACCAATTATAAAGATATAGAAGTGTATAAACTCAATACCTGGGTACAGGGTCCGGTGATGCTGCAGGCACTCAATATGATGGAGAATATGGACATGAATTGTTTGAGTTATAATTCAGCCAAGTATTTACACGGTATCTATCAGGTGATGAACATGTGTTTTGCCGACCGTGATTTTTACTATGGTGATCCCTACTACGATCCGGTAGAACCACTACAAGGCTTGCTATCAAAAGAATATGCCAGGAAAAGATTTGAAAAAATCAATTGGGACCAAAATGATGCAGATGCAGGTCCCGGTGACCCATATCCCTATGAGGGGAAGGTCAATCCCTATTTGGATCTTTTGCAAAAATGGAATGATGATAAACCGGTAGGATATTTAGCGCCTGCCCTACAGCCAGATAGTGAATTTCCCAATGAAGAATTTTATCTGGGCACAACCTCTGTTCAGGCCGCAGATGAGGAGGGCTGGGTCGTTTCCATTACACCCAGTGGCGGTTGGGTGCCGGCGGTAATTGCAGGTAAAACCGGAGTAGGTCTTAGTCAACGCATGCAGAGCTTTGTTTTGCGCGAAAGTGAAAATCCATACAACGTAGTAGAGCCTGGAAAACGTCCTCGGGCAACCCTGACTCCAGGAATGGCTCTGAAAGATGGTAAACCGTACCTTTCTTTTGCAGTACAGGGCGGTGATAGTCAAGACCAAAATCTGCTCCAGTTTTTCTTGAATATGGTGGAGTTTGGGATGACCGTCCAGGAAGCCGTGGAAGCAGCAAATATGAATAGCTTTCAAATGAGGGGTTCTTTCGATCAACACATTACGGAACCAGGGGTAATGTTAATTCAGGAGGATACACCACCCTGGACGCGCAACGCCTTACGAAAGATGGGATATACCCTCCAGATCAGTGAGCGAACTTCCGGTCCGATCAACGCCATATTTTTTGATCAGCCGCATGGTACCATGTGGGGAGGTTCGAGCAATCATGGTGAAGATTATGGAATTGGTTGGTGAATTTGGTAGATTGAAGTGGTAATGGGTTGAAGGGGTGAGTGCACTCCGAAAAATATCGAATTCGGAATCTAGCTGGAGTGATGAAATGATGGGTGGATTATTTTTTGAAAGGAGTAACCTGCAGAGCCGAATTTACATTGCCGTTGACAAACCCGGAAAACAGATGAAAGATTAATCCGATTTTAAAATCGGTTCATCTTATGAATCCTGATTCTAACAACATATCAACTAAATGAACTATAGAAAATTTGGAACTACCGATTTACAGGTAAGCGAAATTGGATTTGGAGCATGGGCCATTGGTGGACCCGCAGAAGTAGGGGGAATTCCTATCGGCTGGGGAAATTCGGATGACACCCAATCAGTATTGGCTATTCGACAGGCCTTGGATAGGGGTATTAATTTTTTTGATACGGCTGATTTTTATGGGTTGGGGCAC
Source organism: Saprospiraceae bacterium (assembly GCA_020437045.1). Lineage (GTDB taxonomy): Bacteria > Bacteroidota > Bacteroidia > Chitinophagales > Saprospiraceae > JABDMH01. The sequence goes on from JAGQWV010000023.1 coordinate 4,455, forward strand.
TCAGAAGAATTATTAGGTAAAGAATTGGCCACCGAAAACGATGTGATCATAGCCAGTAAGGTGGGCCATCGTAAAAGTCCGGAGAATACTATCGTACTTGATTACACATACGATTATATTATTTCGGCATGCGAATCCAGTCTTCGAAGATTAGGACGAGATCATATTGATTATTATCAGTTGCATACCGCCAAAGTCGCCGACCTGCAAAACGAAGCCGGTATTCGGGCTATGGACAAATTAACCAAAGACGGTAAGATCCGTTATTGGGGTGTTTCTCTAAATACCTTTAATCCTTTTCCGGAGGCCGACTATTTAATTAAACATAAACTAGGACAGGGATTTCAACTAGTGCTAAATATAATTAATCAAAAAGCCTTACCAATCGTAACTACCGCTTCGGAAAATAAATTTGGGGTCATTGCCCGTATGCCTTTGCAGTTTGGTCTGTTGACAGGTAAGTTTTCGAAGGATACAACTTTCGAAAAAAGTGATCACCGGTCTTTCCGCCTTACCCCTTTGATCCTGGAGAAATCACTGAAGGCACTTGAGCCCATTTGGGATATGACTGAGAAATATCAAACGACCAAATTAGGATTGAGTTTATCTTATATATTGAGTTATCCCGGAGTCTCGACCGTGATTCCTGGTCTGCGAACCGCAGAGCAAGTTCGACAAAATGCTGATCATGTGGTTCAGCTCGCTGACGAAGACCGGGTTTTTATCGAATCTTTATTTGAAGAAAAATTTGACGAATTGTTAGC
>JAGQWV010001145.1 GCA_020437045.1 Saprospiraceae bacterium
ACACCTCCTGGTGAAAGCATCGGGAGTCATTGGTTGCTAATTCTTTCTAATCTGGTATTCCATGCAGAAAAAGCTGTTGTCCCGGGCCGGGCAGCAGTTTTTTTTATTTAACCGGGATTATAAAAATCCCGGTTTAAGTGATAATGCCTATGATCGATCGCATAAAGAAAAATAATAATTGAATTAGAGGGAGTAATTGGTAGAAAAACTGGACATCTGATTCTACCTAAAGACTGTGATCAAGATCACCAAAACATCTTTCATAAAATGAAAGAATTTGATCCCGGGTGCGTAACAGAGGATGAATTACAATTAATTATTTACCGTGATTTCTTGTTGAAAGGATCACTTTCTAAAGATCAGATTATGAAAACGACGATAAATTTTTTCAGTATGTTGGTTCTGGCAATGTTTGCGATTTTGTCATTCTCACAATGTCAGAAGGATGCAAATTTCCAAGAAATGCATCAGTATGCACTAAATGATTACGGCACTCAAAACAACGGTGTAGCCATACAAACCAATGGAAATAGCAATACAGTAGATGTATGCGAATGTCTGACCAATAACTTCAGCATACAGGACGTGAATGAAGCTGAAAAAGAAGCACTGGTATTTATGAGAGAGGAAGAAAAGTTAGCCAGGGATGTATACCAATACTTTTATGAAAAATACAATTATCGAGTATTTAACAATATAACCCGCTCAGAGACGAGACATATGGAGACAATCCTGTGTTTGGTGGAGCGGTATGGGTTGACCGATCCGGTACAAAATAACGACTATGGGATATTTCAAAACCAGGAACTGGCAACATTATACCAGAATCTAATCGAGCAAGGTTCCCAGAGTCTCAACGATGCCTTAGCGGTAGGTGCCTTGATCGAGGATCTGGATATCAATGACCTCATGACCTTGTCCGAAAGTGGTAATATTGATAATGAAGATATTTTAGCCGTCTTTGGAGAATTGACCAGAGGTTCGCGAAATCACCTGCGTGCCTTCGTTAAAAACTTAAACCAGTACGGTGAAAACTACGCTCCTGTATATATCTCTCAAGATTACTTCGCCGGAATTATCAACAGCGACCGGGAGAGAGGAACAGGGCTCTGTGCAGAGGCAGGCAGCAATTGCCAGAACAATCAAAATTGCACCGGTGACGGTCCAGGTACTTGCGATCAAGAGTGCGATGGTACACAACAAGGTACCGGCAATCAACAAGGCCATGGACAAAAGGGTGGCCCCAATTAATTTACACCGGATGATTAATGTCAAGTATTCCAAGAAATCATCCCATTGTGCCTAAATAATGTTGGGTTTTAATATAAATTGATTTACCCGGGGGATTTTTAATATCCCCCGGTATTTAAAAAAAGAAAATCATGCAAAAATTAATGAAGTATATCTCCATCTTTTCCTTCCTGGGGCTGATTTCAACCAGCTGGATTTCCTGCACAAAGGACTCGGACATCACCGATGCCACAGAAATGGGCCCGGGAAGTAATAATAACTGGGAAAACTCCTGTGCATGCCTTAATGAAATTTACCCGGTTCAGAACCTAAATCAAACAGAAATCGAGGCTTTACTATTCATGCGGGAAGAAGAAAAATTAGCGAGAGATGTATATGCCCATTTCTATAAGACCTGGGATCATCATGTCTTTGACAATATCACTAATTCTGAAGATCAACATATCTCGTTGGTCAGTTGTTTAATGGAAAAATATGACTTAGAAGAGCAAGAAGCCTATTTAAAAGAGGGGGTATTTCTTAATGATCACTTACGTGAACTTTATGAAAATTTAATATCCATAGGTGAAAAAAGTTTGGTGGATGCATTCTACGTAGGAGCGACTATAGAAGATGTCGACATCTATGATCTGGAAAATTATGACATCCCCGAAATAGACAATGCAGATATCCAGGCAGTATTTGCTGAACTAACAAAGGGTTCGAGAAATCATATGCGGGCTTTTACCAAGAATCTAACGAATTTAGGCACCACTTATGAGGCCCAATATATTGACAACGACCAACTGGACAGCATCATCAATAGTAGTA
>JAGQWV010001146.1 GCA_020437045.1 Saprospiraceae bacterium
TCGTTTGTTCCCATTTTCGGGGATCTCCTGGAAAAGCATATCCTTGTGGTGCTATGCGATTCTTCCATGAGTTTATACGCCAGTTACGAAGTTCGTGATTTTGTTCCTGAGCAGGTACCATAGAAATATATTGGGCAATACGTACTTTATCTCTTGATCGATTAGGTCGGATCCCATGAGGAAGGGCACTATTAAAAATCAATAGGTCACCGGTCTCTAGTTTGACTTTTACAATTTTATCCTCAAAGCCGGTGATATCCGGACGAAATCGATTCCGGTCTTCGGGTTGGGTGATTTTCCAGGAATCATAGGTCCGGTAAAGTTCGGGAATGCATTGAAATCCTCCCATTTCTTCATCTGTCTGATCAGCAAGGGCCAACACTCCCTGTACATTTTGGAGGTGACTTTCCGGATCATAGTCCCAGTGAATGAATCCACCAAAATTATGGTCATCTCGATTGGGAAAATTCAGGTTTGCCCGGTCGATCGAAACCCAAAGCTTTTCCGAGCCCCAGATATCAACGAATGCATCATAGATGCGACGATTTTACCGGTTCTCCCAGAGTATCGGATGGTTATAGACTTCGACCATACCGCTACCTACCAGCTCTTCCATCTCCATCTTGGCCCGGGGAGCCGTATACCAGGTAGAGGAATCATGCGGAGCTTTGTCTTCAAACTCCCAAACGAATGCTGCCGTTTTCTTCGCCTGGGCTTTTGAAATGGCATTTTTTACGACAATATAACCTTCATGTATCCAAAAATGCCAGTCATCCTCGGATAAGACTCTTAGGATATTAGTTTTTGTACGGTCTTTTAGTGATAGCTCTGTACCAATTAAAACTGACATCGTCTCGTGAGATCCCTTTTTGTCAGCATCTGTAATTAGTAATTTAAGGTCACTTTGCATTTCGAATATGGATTTCAAGAATATCCTAATCTAACACTTTTTCAAGAATGCACGAATCCAATTAAATGATCGAATACTATGGACCTTAAAAAAAACAACCCTCAGGATACAATCACTGAGGGCTATTCAACCTTTTAAAAAATTAAGCAGAGAAGATTAAGCAGCTTTTTGTTGTTGCTTATAGCTTCTCCAACCACCTCCATTATATACATCTGACCATCCACAATTCTGAAGATAGGATACTGCTTGTCCACTTCGATTACCAGATGCACAAACAAAAACCAACGGTTTGGGTAATGCCTTTAACTGATCCAGGCTTGATGGTATATTACCCAATGGGATATTTACGGAACCATCAATTTTACCCATAAATAATTCAAACGGCTCACGAACATCGATTACCGTACCTTTTTTACTTGTATTCATAATTTAATGACTTTTAGATATTTTGAGTGGCAAAAATAAACGGGTGAAATCAGAGCGTTTGTGACGATGATCACGCTATCCTGGGAACTAATGCCATCATCATTAATAATTCAATGCCGTTAAGATAACAGAAGAACAGGCTGGTTGCAGGTCGGCAAACCTAAACTCGCCGCTCTTGCTAATTGCCAAGAATCGATTTCTTAAAATATAAACCACCTTACTTAAATGACATTAAATAATAATTGGTTCTTATTCATTTTTAGTGGGTAAATGAAAAAAACTTACCAAGACTAAGA
>JAGQWV010001147.1 GCA_020437045.1 Saprospiraceae bacterium
AGGCAAAGTATGACATAGCTGATGATATCGAAGGAGGAAAAGCTCCCGATGGTCAGCTACTATTGTCACCAAGAGTAGGTTTTAGCTATGATGTAAATCGAGATAATCGAACGGTGGTGCGTGGTGGACTGGGAATCTTTACATCCCGAATTCCTTTTGTTTGGCCAGGCGCTATGTTTAATAACAATGGCTTGACTTTAGGATACGTAGGGGCAGCACCTAATGGTTTTATTGCCGATGTCAATAGTCAATACACTAACCCTGAGTTTTCTGTTCCTTCCGGACAGGTTGATCTTTTTGTAAAGAATTTCAAGTACCCACAGGTTTTTAGAGCAAACCTGGCCCTGGATAAAACCTTGGATTCTGGTTGGAAATTTACGGTTGAAGGTATTTATACCAAAACCCTCAACAACGTGCTCTATACCAATGTCAATTCAGATCCCACCGTTGATTTTAACTGGGCAGGTAAAGATTCTCGACCAGTTTATACGCGAAGCAGCATTGATAGGACCTACAGTGCTATCTACGTTGGTAGCAATACCAGTGAAGGTTATACGTACAATTTGTCCGGTATGCTCAGCAAAGAATGGCAAAACGGTTTAAACTTCCTGCTTGCGTATACTTATGGTGATGCCGAAGCAGTCAATGAGGGAACATCATCTCAGAACTCATCACAATGGAGAGGTCAGGTTAGTATTGATGGCCGTAATAACCCGGTATTGGGTCGATCGGATTATAGTCTTGGATCCCGATTGATCAGTGCTTTATCTTACAAGTTGAAATGGGTGGATAGTGGTGCTTTTGCTACAACGGTATCATTGTTTTATGAAGGTCAATCAGGAATACCTTTTTCTTACGTGATTGGTGCCAGAAACGGACAAAATCCTAACAATGAAACAGGTAGTACTAGCCGAAATCGTTCGCTTCCATACATTCCTGCTGCAGAGGGAGACATTGTTTTGGTAGAAAAGAATGGATTATCCCCATCTCAACAATGGGCATTGTTGAATGCCTTTATTGAAGATGATCCAAACCTGAAAAACAGCAGAGGTGGATATTCCGATAAAAACGGATCCAGAGCACCGTTTACAAGTCAATGGGATTTGGCAATTCGTCAGGACTTAGGAACTGTTTTCGGAGCTAATTTGCACCGTTTGCAATTGTCTATTGACATCGAGAACTTTGCGAATTTATTGAGCAAGAACCTGGGAACGGTATATAATGTAGTTGGTGATTTCAATAATTCAGAATTATATCAATACGAAGGTCTGGATGGACAGACACCAACATTTAGTTTTACCAATGACCTTTTAGGAAAAGAGAAGTACGATATCAATAGTTTTTCTTCAAGATGGAGGATGCGATTTGGTATCCGGTATATCTTCAACTAATAGAGTTATACAAGCGATAAAATGTAAAAGCCACTCGATTCCGGGTGGCTTTTTATTTTTTATTGCATTTTTGCTTTTGATAATTACTCCACATTTTGATTTAGGATATTGACGATGATGAAGACAGATGCCAAAATTGGAATTACCCTTTCCGGCGGAGGAGCCAGAGGGATAGCCCATATTGGTGTGCTCCAGGCTCTGGAGGATGCACATCTTGCTCCGGATGTGATCTGCGGTACTTCAGCCGGAGCAATAATTGTTGTGCTGTATGCCGCTGGACTCAGTCCTGCAGAAATAAAAAGCATTTCCGAGCAAAGTAATATCTACAAACTTTTTCGCCTGGTTCTTCCCAAGCGTGGTTTGAGTAGTCAGGATTATATCTACAAGCAATTGAAAGACCTAATCCCCGACAACTCCTTCGAATCGTTGAAGAAAAAATTTTTTGTCGGGGTCACCAATCTTAACTCAGGTAAGCATGAGATTTTCGATCATGGCCCGCTTCATGAACTGGTGATTGCTTCTTCTGCCATACCTGGTGTATTCCAACCGATTGAGATTGATGGACACTTCTATGTAGATGGGGGAGTCATGAATAACATGCCCTCTGAACACATTCGTCAATATTCAGATTTCCTGATTGCCAGTAATGTGGTAACCAAAGTAGAAAAATCAAACAGTGAACTGGCTGGACTGAAAAGTATTCTGGCAAGGGTTTTTGAAATTAGTCTCTGGTATCGCTCCCGGTTAAATTATGAGGCTTGTGATATGATTATTGAACCGCTGGGTCTGCATAATTACCATATCTTCAATTTTAGTAAGTCCAATGAAATCTACGAATTGGGATATTACGCGGCAATGGATCAAATCGAACGCATGCAGGAGCAGTTAACCTGATTCTATTCTCGAAAAAATTAGTACTCCTCATAATATCTGCTTTAATGCTGCACTAGTCCAGAAATACTGCCATTTCCTCCACACCCTTTAACTGGACATCTATGTTGTCCTTGAGGGTAGTGGCCAACGACAGACCAACGTAATCAACTTTTATGGGGAAAGACTTGTGGGTCCGATCAACCAGAACCGCAGCTTCGACTTTCTTTGGTAGAATCTCAAGCAGCGGCTTTAAGGCAAAAAAGATTGTTCTACCGGTGTTAGCCACATCGTCAATGATGATGATCGGCTTATTCTTAATTTCCTTTAAGGGGAGGTCAATCGTGATGGGTTCTGAAAGAGGATCTGCAGGATTCAGGGTCAAATTTGTCAGGATAAAGTTGGAATCCGATATCTTTTGCAGTTCCTTTAATAATAACTTGGCAAAGTTCACCCCATTATTGTTAATACCCGCAAGGATAATATGCTTATCACTGTAGTTGTTTTCAATGATCTCGTAGGCAAGTCGCCTTATTTTTTGCCGGATCTGACTTTGGTTTAGTATTTTCATATTGCGATCAACTTAAGCAGTGCTGCAAAACTTCAGATTTTGTTTATTTTAATCCTCGGTTAGCACCCGTAAAGTTAGCCAATCTAAAACAG
>JAGQWV010001148.1 GCA_020437045.1 Saprospiraceae bacterium
CCGAAGCTCAGACAGCACTTCATTCTACGCCGACCACGATTCCTGAAGAATGGCTCTACATTCTTCTGAAAAAAATTCTTATTATGAGTCTCTTTATTCTTGATTCGGTTGATAATTCTCATATTCTGGTCGATGTCGCTCGGGAACAAGAAAAGACAAAAATCTTGGTGTATCTTCAGGGAGATGGACTAGCAAATGTTGTTTCACCGCGTGAGGCTTCCGGAATTTTTTCTTACACACCAGAGTTTGAATTCGCCAGTGGTGATGAAGATTTGTTGATTAGATCGATCCTAACTGAGTTTAAGGTGAAAGCTACGTATACGAAAGATACAGAAAACCAGGTCACGATTCTGGTAGAATTGCCTGTCGTATTGGCATAAATTATTACGACATGTGGTATATATAATAAGATGATCACGACGTATCTTCTCGGAGGCGTGCCGCGCGCTGGCAAATCAATTATCCAACAGACACTGCTGACCAAATACAACATTCCGGGTATTTCAACGGATCTGTTGAGAGAAGGATTTATGATGGGATTACCGGATTTTGGGATTAAGCAGGATGAAGCGGGACAATCCGATGAAGAAAAAGCGCATATTCTTTGGCCATATTTTAAGGGAATATTGCAGGCTCGGATAAACTATCAAACACCATTATTAATCGAAGGAACAAATTTTTTACCGCATTATCTTGCCGAGGTGAAAGCATTGCCCTATCTACGGATGTGTATGATCGGGTATGCAGAAATCTCTGTTGATCAAAAAGTGTCTGCTATTAAAACCTATCAAAGTCACGATGATGATTGGACAGCAGAGATGAGTGATCAGGAATTAACTGACCTTGTGCAATTTACCAAAAATGTAAGCCAGCGTTATCGGGAAGAATGTGCTCAATATGATATTCCGTATTTTGAGATCACTGATGAGTTTGAAACATCTACCAATGCAGTAATAGAGTACTTGATGCGCAGTGAGCATCCTTAGTCTCTAAATTATTGACGATACGATTAGATTGCGTACGCATTGTTTTAGGTGACCACCATCAATTTTGAAACCTCGTTTGTTACAATGGTTGTACAAACCATAAATAGCGTTTAGAACATATGAAAGATCACCATCATCAACCAGGGAATTATTACACCTGCCCGATGCACCCTGAAATTCACCAGGATGAGCCAGGTAAATGTCCTAAATGTGGTGGGATGGATCTGGTGAAAAAAAGTGAAATGGAAAACAGCCACGACCACAGTGGTCACGATCATGCGTCGATGATGGCAACTCCCGAAGCCGCTGCTTCATTCCTCAAACGATTTTATATCGTGACTTTTTTGCTTGTGCCCCTTCTCTTACTAACTCATACCGTTTTGGGTTTGCTGGGTATCGATGATTTCGCACTACGTCCGTATCTGCAGTTTGGGATTGCCACCGTCATTTTTTATTTTGCCCTCGTTTTCTTCGAACATGCCCGACACGAAATCATGATGAAAAAATACGGCATGATGACCTTGGTCTCGATTGCGGTCGGAGCCGGATATCTTTTTTCGGTTGCCTCGACATTTTTGCCGCAGCTAGACGCAGAATTTTATATCGAAATTTCCACACTGATCTGGGTACTTTTGTTTGGCCATTATCTCGAAGCCCGGTCCAGTATGGCAGCGGGAGATGCCTTATCAGAGGTGGCCAAATTACTGCCCAAACAAGCGCACCTAAAAAAAGATAATCAGGTTACCGACGTTGATATCTCAGAACTTCATGAAGGAGATATTGTTGTGGTCAAACCAGGAGAAAAAGTACCGGCAGATGGAATGGTAGTGAAGGGTGACGCTAACATGGACGAATCATTGATTAGCGGAGAATCAACACCGGTACGCAAAAGTAAGGGGGATCTGGTCGTTGCCGGTTCAATCTGTACTGACAGCTCAATTGAAGTAACGATCGAACGCGTTGGTGAAAATTCAACCATTGGGCAGATCCAAAAACTTATTTCGCAGGCACAAAAATCAAAACCCTCAGCACAGCGACTTGCTGATAAAGCGGCGAATTATTTAACATTCATTGCCTTAGGTACTTCGATCGTTACG
>JAGQWV010001149.1 GCA_020437045.1 Saprospiraceae bacterium
AATTCTTTTGTGATCGAAAAATCTTTTTATTCTAAGAGGTAACTTGCCATATTTACATGCGGAAAACCAAAACTGGCACCTATGAAAAAGTTTCTCTTACCCCTGGTACTTTGGCTTCCCTTTTTACTTAAGGGACAAAATCAAGCCGTAGAAATAGAAAGTTCGAACAGTGGATTGCTATTACCCCGTTTGGTTGACACTGCGAATGTCAGTCATCCGGAAGAAGGTCTCTTAATCTATGACCTGACGGATAAAAAACCTGCTTATTACAATGGAAATACCTGGAATTCTCTGGTGACAGGTTCTAACCTTGGAGAATTGGGAGATTCGCTGACTTACACGGTCATCACCCCATCTGGCGCAAATGCGAGGATGCTTCTACCACTGGCGGATGGTACTTATCCTTTGAGTTCATTTTCCTGGGGAATGACTAACTCTGGCACACAATATGGCGGAACCCCAAATGCTACCTTTCATGAGGTAAATTTAACCATTCCAATTGATGCAAATTGGCTTCCATTTCAGGATCTTTTGCGACAATCAATGCCCGCTACTAAAGAGATTGAAATTAAAGTATATAAATCTGGTGCTACCATACCAGAATTTAGTATGAAATTGAAAAATTCGATTGAAGTACTTTCAGTTTCATTTGGCAGTGGCCCCATTTACAGTATTTCTCTCTTTCCCTATGCTATGAGTATCACTCATTATCCCACTAATACAACTCTTGATATTAATTTGGTTCAGAGTCCTTAAAGATTAGGGTATCTAATGGTAGGGACTTGAGTGCTGATAGAATAGAATTTTTTGGAGAAATGATAAGAAATTATCGAACATCGGTCTCACTAATGACCTTCCTTCTTCCTATAATTTTTACTTAAAAGTTTAAAACTATCCGAAGAGATTTGGTATTAAGAAAGATCTTCTTCTTCTTCTTCAATCTGATCTACTAATTCCAGTACCCAGTTAATGACTTTGGGGCTTAGGTATTTGGAAATTCCTGCTTTTTTGGCGGCAGTCTGAAGGATATTAATGTTTTTATAACCCATGTTTCTCTCCGTGGCAATTGCAATATATTGATCCCATTCCCGGTGGGTAATCATATCAAATTGAGAGCGCATGATGTCCAGATCCGTTGGATCATTTATATCATATTTAGGCATATATTATTTAGATATTTTTAGCGTAAAATGGATGAAAAATTTACATAAAGAATACCAGTCAAAATGGCCATACCAAAACTGAGCAGGGTGCCAATGAGAATATATTCGGTGAGTTTTCGGTCTTTCGACTCTTTTAGGTCTCCGAACCGGAAAACTGATTTAGCAGCCAATAAAAAACCCACGGCCTCCCAATGATTGGTGACGATAAAAGCAAAGACAAATAACCTCTCCAGGATTCCAATAAAATAGCCGGCTTTGGCAAGTGATTCATCATCCGAATCATTTGTTTGCGGTGACCAAATGGAAATAATCATCCTGATCATTAATGCGGACACGATGGTTAGTAAGGTTAGTGCCAGTAAAATCAGTAATAACTGAGAGCCCGATATCTTTAGCTGATCGA
>JAGQWV010000024.1 GCA_020437045.1 Saprospiraceae bacterium
AATCTCTTCTCCCTGCACGGTTGGTGCTTTGCCTTCATTAACTTCATCAGACATCACTTTACCCGGAATGATATGGTAAGACAATATCTGTACAAGCTGATCTTTGTTTTCCGGCATCAGCAAGGATTCCAGCGTACCCTGAGGTAATGCTGCAAATGCATCATTGGAAGGAGCAAAAACGGTATACTCGCTACCGTCGCTGAGAACTGTCTCCAAATTAGCTACTTTGAATGCAGATACGAAAGTACTTAATTCCGAATTTGCTTCAGCCTGCTCTAAAATTCCCTGAGCCTGGATTGTGAATACGCCCAACACCAAAAGAAGGGCTACCATTACGTGTTTCATAATCAAAAAGTTGTTTAGGTTATATAAAAAAAGTAATTCTAAAATACCATGCTATGTAGTCTCAGACATGAACATGCCTGTAAGAGATGAGTCCGTAAAAAAGAAAGGAGTGAATTCGTAGAAAAGAATATGATCAATAAACGACACTATTTGGAGATTTGATATCTGCCAAATGTTAAATTTTGAAAAAAGAAGGTGAAAAATATCACACTGATATATCACTGAGGATAGAATCGCCAAATGGAATCTTTCATCAGTCAGATGATCGGTTAAGTTTCCGGTCGGTACTTAATGAAATGTCGGTAAATAAACTTTGATATCGCTGAGCCCCTAAGGTGTCCGCCTCCCAAATGTAACCGGTAAGTTGCGTAGGAAACTTTAATCCATCAAACCCCTTCCATCCATCATAGATGATGGCATTATATTTTTCTGCATTATTTTCATCAAAATAAGTCACCGAATAATTTAGTAACCTCAATAGGTGATCTTGATGATCAAACCATAAAATATACTGATCTTTTGGTGCCAGACCTACACTGTCTTCAAAAGTAACTTTTATCCGGTCATATAATTTGCCATCAAACATTTTAGAACCCAGATCCTCATGAATGGTTCCGGGATCAGCCGTGACATAGGGAAGTGCGAAGAAATAAAATTTCAGATTGTGATAAAACTGGGGGTTTTTTGCAAAGCTGTCGCGGTTCGGAAAGATCTGGACGGAGTCGCCAATGAAATCTACCGTATAGTGTCCGGGTTTTTCAATCCGTTCATCCCTGTTTTTTAGATCGACGGTATATTTTATCGTATCCTGAGCTCTTACTTCAGAAAAAAACAGTGTGCCGTAATTTCGCCAATTGTTTAATCCACCGATATTTTCCAGACTTTGTCTAAAAGCTGCAGGAAAAACTTCTTGTGAATCTCTGGTCTCATTATTTTTAGGCACTTGACATTTACTAAATAAAATGCCTGTAAAAATAATCAACCATACAAATCTGAAGTGAATCATTACTCGCCGGATATTAAATAGATTGGCAAATATATAATCAACTCTGCGAATTAAATGTCTGGCACTAGACAAGATTTTTTATTTAACCGCATTAATCCCGAATTAAATAAAAAAATCCCCAACCTGACCAGGCGGGGATTTCCATTTTTATCAACCTTCAATCGAAATTACATATCGATGTCCAGGGCTTTTATCGAATTTTCAACATTTTTTACCAATTGCTGAGATTGAGATTTCACTTCTTCCCATCCGTCTTTCAAATCTCCATTTAATGCAGCCATCTGATTATTTAATTTTTCAGATTCTTTCTGCAATTTCATTTTGATATCTTCCAACTTTGCTTTAGTGGCATCATCAGCCGTTGATAATTTTTCGTCGATTTTAGCAATTTGATCGTTGAGATTCATTTGCGCTTTACTTAGCTCATCTTTAATCTCATTAACTTCTTGCTTCATCTTCATAGAAACTTCTTCCATCTTATCGTCGATGGTTGCTTCGGTATTCTTTTTGCCACTACAAGAGGCAAATAATGTAAGGGCTACCATAATAGCCAGTCCAGATACAAACTTAACCAGTGATTTCATAATGTTTTTGATACTTTTAGTTTATTGGACCATCGTTTAGGCCCGGTTTAATAAATAGTGATCCGGGTCTAATAACGCTGCGAACTGCGATTAAGTTTGGTAAGGCCTATCTTTTTTTTGCTGGCAGAATTACCATCCAGGCACAAAATTTAATCCAAAAGTCCACCCGGAAGAGCTCTGTAGCGGTCTGGCTAAATAGGGCTCCAGAATAAAAGCTCCAAAGAGATTCACCCGCAACGAAATACCCGTACTCATGATGGGTTTAGGATCAAAGGTCTCACCTTCCGCAAGATTCTGCCACGCCATTCCCACATCAAAGAAGGCCACTAAATCCGAAAGCAGAAATCCCGATTTGATCAGCGACAGTCGTTCCGGTCCGGTAAATGGTAATCTGATCTCGGCATTGGCTACTGCAATTTTTGATCCCTGAATATCAGAAATCGAAAGACCAAAGGTATCCAGATCAGCGACCGACACATTATTATACCCCCGTACGAGGGTAGGATCGATAATATAAATAGATCCCAACGGCCGGACATCCGCATCCTTACCATATCGGCCATAATGCAATCCGCGCACACTGATATTAAACTTGTCAAACCAAAAATACTTGCGGGCATCAATTAACAAGGTGCGATAATTATAGTCACCGGTATACTGATCAAACCCAACACGATAACGATATCCCTGCAAGGGCGATGTCAGTCCGAAGCTGCTATTGTCTCCCACCCAGGCAGCTCCTGCGCTATAAAGTCCAAACCCTGGTGACGTTTCCAATTTATTTCTGTCTTCACCAAGATAGGGCCCGGAATAGTAGTTGCCACTTCCATCGGGTATTGCCGCATAATACCGATTATATTCATCTGCCCGGAGACCATAATGTGTCCAGGCCAGATTTGCCTCTACCCGCATGGTACGCGAAAAAGCATATTGAGTCATTCCGGATATCGCATCGACAAAATAACGCACCGTCGTATAGGGATAATTGATCGCGGTGATATTGCCCTGATTGGTTTCAATTTGGTCCAATCTACCGTAGTAATCGGAGGGATCAACATAACTGTACCGATAGGGAATATGTGCCAGTGAAGCCCCATAGCCGATCTTCTTGCGGGTATTCATATAGAGTACCTGTCCACCAAAATCATAGATTTCACCATTTAGGGCCAGACTGGAGTAAATCTGATTGTAACCGAGTACATCACTGAACACCATATCAATACCTCCAACCAAGCCGGTACGGGTACCGAAGGTATTGCTGGTACCAACCCCTACACCTCCGCCTCCGCCAAGATAATCCAGCTTAAACTTTGGCTTGTACTTCTGATTACGCAGATCCTCGCTACCAATGGTGGTTTGGCTATCGACATCATCCAACGCCTGATTTACGATATCTTTTCCATCGGTGGTACCTGGTGGTAACACCGCGGCTGTAAAATCGACGTCATGGGGATCTACAATCGTTTGGTCCATTTTATCGGGACGTGCTTTCTGCACATTATAGCTTTTACCCAGGTAATGTGTATAAAGCAAATTATCTCCATTTTTCGATACTGTAATGGCTGGGGTGTATTTCGTGATACCTGATACACCGGTGATAATATCTGTCAGCTGGATAAGCTTGTTCGAATCCATATTATATTGATAGATATTGCGAAATCCGTCGCGATCAGAAAGAAAATAGAGATTGTTGTTTTCATCCCATACCGGATTCATATTATTAGCTCCCGGGAAAATATCGAGATTTTTAATCTCTTTAGTTTCTAAATCCATGATTGCCAGATTGTATTTCCAGGCACCATCGGTCCGTCCTTCCGTCATACTAACGCGATCTGTGACGAAGGCAATTCTTTTACCATCATATGAATAAACCGGCTGTATCTCAGCAAAATCATCATTGGTGATTTGCTGCGTATTGTGTGATCTTAAATTGATTTCATATAAATCTGGCTGGCCATCCACAAGTCCATTGACAATAATGGACTTACCATCTGGCGACCAGGTAGGATTGCTAAATGCCGGTACATTTTTTAAGGGAAATTGATCAATAATTTTACCGGAGAGGGCATCGGTAATGACCAGCCGGTTTCTACCCTTGGTGAAGACGACGTAGGCAAACTCTTTACTATTCGGTGACCAGGTTCCGGCAGATTCCAGATAAGAAAGGTGGTCAATATTGCCACTCTTCGTTTGACTGAATACCTTACGGATAATCTTACCAGTTCGGACGTCGGCAAGGTAGAGATCCGTGGAAAAAATACTTTTCTCTGACAAGTAAATCACATAGCGTCCATTGGGACTAACGGAAGGAGCAATGTTTAGTTGGCCCGAGTTTTCCTCCGAGAGAAAGGTTGTCCCCTCAGGATGTTCTTTTTTACCTTTAAAGAGTGGTTCGTAATAATTAATAAGCGACTTCTTCCACATTTCCGAGAGATCGTCCAGGCTGATACCCAGAACGAGGCGTGTCGAGTTTTCAATTCCAAATTTGGCTGTACTAATAAAAAAAGGTTTGATGATTTCATCACCATACAACCCCGTCAGAAACGACCAGAAAGCCTGACCGTAACGGTAGGGAAAGTAGCGTGGATTGATCGACAGATCTTTCAAACTAGGTACATCTTCCGACAATACAGCGTTACGCATCCACATCGCGGTATGGGCATCTACCCTTCCAATCGACATGTATTCTGCCAATCCTTCGACAACCCAAAGAGGAAGGTTTGCCAGTGACTGCATACCGGTACTATCTCCATTGAGTAACATATGAAACTGAAAGGCATGAACCAATTCGTGTCCCAGCACCTGATAGGTCTGCTGGTTTGAAAAAGTAAGTGGCATGACCACTCTGTTCTTCAATCCTTCGGTAACCCCACCGGTACCAATACCTATAGAACCCGAAATAGCACTGGTCTGCTGGAAATCGGCATGATTGTTATAAATCACCAAAGGATTCTTTTCTGTGAAAGTATCCCTTAAGACATGCTCATGCATATCATACCATAATTCGGCCCACTGCATGATCCGCGTCAACTCCGAACGGTCCTGCAGATAATGGTAAACCTCAAAGTGGGGACTATTGACCACTTTAAAATCAAAATTGGTGTATCGTGGCTTATTTTGCCCGAAATATTGAGCAGAAGCCTGATTAAAAAAGAACAGGGAGATTAGGATGATCAAGAAATGGATTCTCGTGCTACTCATTTGGGTACTGTTATTTAGATCTGAGCTTTTAAAACTCAATTTTAAGTTAAAAAAATTATATCCGGCTGGTTAAAAGATTCTTAAATGTTATTGGCCCTAAATCCTGCTACCTCGCTCACTATCAAATCTTTGAGAACAATTACCTGCCGGGCGGATTTCATAGATCTCTGCTTAACTAAATAGACAATTCTTTCAGAAAAAAGGTTTGTTAGCCAGGGGCTTAGAACGGATTTTTTATAAAATCTTAGCACTATTTAACGAGTATTTAAGAACAATCTCAAGATTTCAGGCATTGCCTTATCTTTGGGAGTATATGCTTTCCTCCCCATAATGGGATGGTAAGACCAGAAAATTGAGAAATGACATACGACAACTTTACGATTAAAGCTCAGGAAGCCATTTATAAAGCCCAGCAGATTGCCGGAAGTCTTGAACAGCAGCAGGTCGATACAACACATCTTTTATTATCTATTCTCCGTACCGATGAACAATTGGCGGAATTTTTATTAAACAAGATGTCTATTGATCCGACCACACTTAAAGCGAGACTGGCTGATGAGGTCAAAAAATATCCAAAGGTAGAAGGTGCTGAAAAGCAATACTTAACCAATGATGCCAATCAGGCGCTTTCTGAGGCTAAAAAGATGTTAGCGGAATTTGGAGATGAATATATCTCCATAGAGCTGATCCTCCTGGGTATGATGAAGGGTAAGAGTCGCGGAGCCATGCTATTGAAAGAAATGGGAGGTACAGAAAGTGTACTGCTGGCCGCCAT
The DNA here is from genome assembly GCA_020437045.1 of Saprospiraceae bacterium. Taxonomy (GTDB): domain Bacteria; phylum Bacteroidota; class Bacteroidia; order Chitinophagales; family Saprospiraceae; genus JABDMH01. The sequence continues at coordinate 5,912 of JAGQWV010000024.1, forward strand.
CAAAGAACTTCGTAAAGGTAGAAAAGTCGTAGATCAGCAGTCTGATGACCAGTATAACGCCCTTAAGAAATATGCCATCAATCTCAACGAACGGGCGGAGAGTGGAAAACTGGATCCCATCATTGGCCGGGATGAGGAAATACGGCGTATCATGCACATCCTCTCCAGAAGAAAGAAAAATAATCCCATTTTGGTCGGTGATGCAGGCGTGGGTAAAACGGCGATCGTAGAAGGTATCGCATGGCGTATTGTCAAACAGGATGTGCCGGAAAATTTGAGAACCAAAGGTATCTATGTTCTTGACCTGGCAGCTTTGGTAGCTGGTGCTAAATATAAAGGAGAGTTTGAAGAGCGCATCAAGGCAGTAATTAAAGAAGTGAGCGCCTCTAATGGAGATGTTATTTTATTTATTGATGAAATTCATTCACTGATTGGAGCAGGTGGAGGTCAGGGAGGAATGGATGCCGCCAACATTCTCAAGCCGGCATTAGCCCGGGGTGAATTAAGAGTAATTGGTGCCACCACTGCTGATGAATACCAAAAATATTTCGAAAAGGATAAAGCGCTAGTTCGAAGATTTCAGACCGTATATATCGATGAACCATCGATAGAGGATACCATATCCATACTGCGCGGTGTACAGGAGAAATATGAAATGTATCATAAGATCGAAATACTTGATGAAGCGTTAATTGCTGCAGCAGAATTATCGCAGAGATACATCACCGAGCGCAAGCTACCCGATAAAGCATTTGATCTTATTGATGAAGCTGCTGCCAAGTTGAGACTTGAATTAGATTCAGTACCGGAAGAGATCGATGAGCTGGAGAGAAAGCTACAGCAAATGGAGATAGAGCGGGAAGTGATCAAAAGGGAAAACAACCAAAAATCGCTGAAGGATCTGCAAGAACAAATAGCCAATAGTCGAGAAAGACTTGCTGGTGTAAGGGCCAGTTGGGAAAACGAAAAAAAAGTAGTTGACACCATTCAGAATATCCGGACCACTATAGAAGAATTGGAGCAAGAAGCCACGAAAGCGGAACGGGAAAGCAATTATGAGGAAGTGGCTAAAATACGCTATGGCTTAATCAAGGAACAGGAAAAGCTCTTACAGGAAGCTGAAAAAAAACTGGAGGAGATCCCTGCCGAACAACGGTTTACCAACGAGGAAGTAACCGCGGCCGACATTGCCGAAGTAGTATCCCGGTGGACGGGAATTCCTGTGCAGAAAATGATGCAAAGCGAAAAGGTTAAACTGCTCCATTTGGAGGAAGAAATCGGCAAAAATCTCATCGGTCAACACGAAGCGGTAAGAGCCGTCAGTGACGCAGTGCGCCGCAGTCGAGCCGGACTGCAGGATCCAAAAAAACCGATCGGATCTTTCATTTTTCTAGGTCCTACCGGAGTGGGAAAAACGGAGCTGGCCAAAACCCTGGCAGCTGTACTTTTCAATGATGAAAAAGCTATTACCCGGATTGACATGAGCGAATATCAGGAGAAACATGCTGTTTCACGCCTGGTAGGAGCCCCTCCCGGATATGTGGGTTACGATGAAGGTGGACAATTGACGGAGGCGGTACGTCGAAGACCATACAGTATTGTATTGCTGGATGAGATAGAGAAGGCACACCCCGATACATTTAACATACTCTTGCAAGTACTTGACGATGGTCGACTCACCGATAATAAAGGCCGGGAAGCAAATTTTAAAAATACCATCATCATCATGACCTCCAACATGGGGTCAGATATCATCCTGGAAAATTTTGAGGATCTGGAAGAAGTGGGTGATGAGCACCGGGAAGAAATAATTGAAACCACGAAGGAAGAAGTTTTCAACAAACTGAAAGAGCAACTCCGACCCGAATTTCTCAATCGGATTGATGAACGGATCATGTTTTTGCCGCTCACCAGAGACGAAATCAAACAGATCGCCAAATTATTACTGAAAAAAGTACAGAAGAACCTGCAATACCAGGATCTTAAAATTCAGTTGAGTGAAGATGCCCTGGATCTTTTAGCAGATTTGGGTTATGATCCGTTATTTGGAGCCAGGCCTTTAAAAAGGGTAATTGAAAAAGAATTAGTTAACGAACTGGCAAAGCAGGTACTGTCCGGAGCTTTTACCCCTGGAGAAACAATCTATATCGACACGGAGAACCGGCATTTGACCTTTAGTGAGAAGCCCTTTGACCCCAGTAAGAAAAAAGAAGAAATTGAAGCTCCCCAACCGGAGAAGGAAGAAGGTCACAGCCGGCGATCACGCCGACGAAAACGTCAGGTAGAAGATCTGGAAAAAGCCACAAAAGATGTAGAAGAGGCTACCAGTGCTCTCAAAGAAAAACAAGATAAAGGTCCGGATACACAATTGGAAGGCCAATAGATTAAGGCCGGAGTGGTTTATCTAATTTGGCCCACTTGGTTAAGTTGTCACAATTTTGCAAGATGACCGGGTCGATTTGCACGAAAGTAGTCAGCACCTTTTCTTGTAGCCATTTGTCAAACTCTTTGACTTTCCGCTCTTCGATGGCCGCCTGTTTAATCTTTGTGTAATCTTGTTGGAGATTGGCCTGATGGGGATCTGTTCGCGATAGCAACAAGACCACTCGAAACCCAATTTCACCCGAGGGCTTTTTAAACTGAATAGGTTCGGTCATTTCACCTATTTCGAGTGAATCGATCGCAAAAAAGACATCTGCATCGAGATCAGCGGTTTCAAAAAAGGTATTTCCGGTGATGGGATTAACGACCCGGCCTCCGTTATTATAGCTTTGTTCGTCCTCGTTTGAATATTTCTTGACGACCTCTTCAAAACTCATTGAGTCGGTAAGAAAAACGGTCCGAATCGAATCGAGTTTTTCCCGGGCTGCATCCAGGTCTTCCTGATTAATGACCGGTTTGATCAAAATATGCCGGGTATGAATTAAGTTACCTCTGCGTTTTATCAACTCAATCAGGTGAAATCCGAAAGGTGATTCCACAAGGTCTGAAAGCTCCCCTTCCGTGAGATTATAAGCGGCTGCTTCAAATTCCGGCACAAAAGTTCCCCGCTTTTGCAAGCCGAGGTCACCACCTACCCGGGCCGATCCGGGATCATCCGAGTATTTGGTCGCTAATTCAGCAAAGTTTTCTCCGGCGAGAATTCGATCTCGCAACGATTCCAGACGTTCCAAAGCTTTCTGCCTCTCTTCCGGACTAACTTTAGGATAGACCACAATTTCTCCGATCTCTACTTCCGAACTGAAGTAAGGTAAGCTGTCTTTAGGAATCCGGTCAAAATATGTTTTTACTTCTGAAGGAGTGACGGTGGTATTTTCAATCACTTTCTCCTGCATTTTCTGAGCGGTAAGCTGGTTACGCAGATCTTCCCGCATTTCATTACGCACCTGTGCGACTGTTTTTTCATAATAATCCTCAAACTGGGAGATATCATTGTTCATCAAGCTGAGGATATAATCGATACGTTGATCCAATTGCTGCTCCACCCGGTCATCTTCCACGATCACACTATCGAGCTTTGCCTGATTAACTAACAGCTTTTGCACCATCAGCCCTTCGAGCACATCACATTTCGCATCTTCCCGTGAGGTCCCCAATCTTTCCTTGTCATAATTATACTGCTCTTCAACATCGGAAAGGAGAATAATTTCATCACCTACGGTGGCAACTACTTTGTCAATAACCTGAGGTTGACCAAAGGACCATGCATATCCTAAAATCAAAGTAAACGTTAACCACTGCTTCATTGTGCAAATATTTTGATATTGTTTCTGGAAACTGCCCTATCGTACAGATCTTCTTTTAACTTTTCCAGAAGTGCAATTTTCCTTTTATGTAAAATCACCCGGGAAGCCTGTTCCTGTATGAAAGCTAACGGAGCAATTTCTTTTTTGTCCTTAATTTCTAATATTTTAAGAAAATAATAATTCTGATCATTGGTCAATTGAAACACCTTATTGTTTCTGATCGCATTCAAATTGACACTACCTTCTGGCATTTCCTGACTAATCACATCCAATCGATACCAAATACTATCGTTTAGATAATACGTTGTGGCAAAAGTATTGCTCAAAGATACAAGTTCACGAAAATCATCTTCGGAATTACCTTTCCAACTACTTTCAATTTTTTTAATGACATCTCCATCAAGATCTCCGGGCAACTTTACCAGATGACAGCGTACAATTGTTGACTCCAGTTGATATTGCGACTTATTTTCCTCATAATAAGTCTCGAGTTCCTGGTCACTGATCACGGTGTCCAGCAAGCTCTCGACCACAGACTTCTCATATTGCAACATGATCAGTGATGCCTTGTAATTTTGTACCAAACGATCGATCTCCAGATCGGCGGGTATGTTCTTTTCTGCCTCATGTAGCATCACATTTTCCTTTATCCATCGGTCGACATAGGCATTTTCCGCCAAAATCCGTTCGGTAGAGTCAAGTGCCTCAGGAATCACAGCTTGCACTTCGGAGACAAACAACTTCTTATCAAAAACCTGGGCCAATTGTACGTCCTGTGCCGAACTTCTTGGGTCACAGGATAGGATGGTTACCCCGATAAATAAAAGGATCATCCTGTATGAAAGCCAGTGATCCATCATTAAGACTTGATGATGGAGTTGACCACATCTTCATTTACTTTTACGGTAAATTCCTTCATCAAGTCCTCAACCCACTTCTTCTCAAGAAAATCCTGATAATCAGCAATCACATAGCCCCTGGCTTCTTCCAAATTTTTTGGTTGAGGGGTTACGATCTCCGCCACCCGCTTAAGGGTTGTGGTGCCTTTCTCCTCATTCTTTTCTACCGCTGTCATTGAGTTTTTTGTCCAGGTTAATGCCGGATCCAATTCCTCCTTATCCCGAAGTATGGTCTGAGATTTGATGACTTCAGCATCTTTATTAAATTTCTTAATAAGCTTAATCCCTGACTTCTTAGGGATTTGTTTCAATATCTTGTTGATCACTGCATCATCTGTGCTATTGATCGTGATGGTTTCGACCAGAGCCCTTTCTGGCCACAAATAGTTATTGCGATGCTGCATGAAGTATTCTCTAAGACCGGTAGAATCTTCAGAGGCTTTATCCCAGACCTTCATCTTGGTCGCTTCAAACAGTAAGATACCTTCAGAGTATTCCCGCATCAATGCTTTAAATTCGGGATACTTTATTTCCAATTGAGACTCCTGATATTCTTTGAGTGAATCCTCCACAAACTCTTCATACAGGTGATTTAAAGCTTGCTCTGGAGTCATCGACCTGTTTATTCTTAAGCGGGAAGCAGCATTTTTAGTGAGATAAGCCAGAAACTTATCAGCTTTTACGGGCTGGTCTCCAATATAAAAAAGCTCCTGGTTGGTATAGGATTCGGGCGCCGTCCATTTGTAATTCAAATAGTCATTACCTATCTCCTTCAACAATAGATTCCGATTCCAGTCCAGCTCTTTAAATTTGTTCTCATCTTTAATTTTCTCCAACATGGATTTTTCTGCCACTTCATATCGTGAGTCAGCTTTAACTTTAGCCTCCAGTGTACGGCGGATTTCCTGGTAAGGCGGGATCGGTTTGTGACTAATCCTTTTTATAATATGCCATCCGATGCTGGATCGAACCGGCCGACTGAATTCACCATCTTCCTTGAGTCGGAAAGCCGTATTTTCAAAAATCGATTCATACTTATTGATACCAAAGAAACCAAGGTATCCACCCTGGGAGGCAGTATTTTTGTCATCAGAATATTTTCTGGCCAATTCGGCAAAGTTGCCACCAGCTTCCAGCAAATTATAGAGGCTGTCTATTTTATTTTTAGAGTCCAGGTTCGGTTTATTTCGGATAAGAATCTGTGACACTTCCATTTCTCCCCGGGCATCTCGCTCTCCATCCGTCATAACAATGTGAAAACCTAATTTCGATCTTATCGGTCGAGAAAAGGTCCGGGGAGGCAAGGTATAAATAGCCGTTTCCAAATCGTAAAAACCATCAGGCAGCATAGCCGTCACATACCCAACCCTACCATCATTTTTGCGAACTGTCGGGTCGTCAGAGACTTCCAGAGCCACCTTGCTAAAATCTTCACCACCTCGCAGACGCTCCAGTACCTTTAGTGCTTTTTGATAAGCTTTCTCCTCCTCTTCCTTGCTGGCATTGGTAGCTACTTTAATCAGAATATGGGAAAAGCTGATATCTTTCAACATTCTTTCGTAGGCTTCCTGCGTAAGAGATTCCAAAACCTCCCTGTCGGACAAATAAGCATTTGCCAATTGTTTGCGATAACCTGCCAATTCAGCCTGCAACGATTGGATGGTATCCAATTGCATCTGCCTGGCCTTGTGTACTTTTAGCTTAAATTTTTTATAGAGGTCTAAATACTCCTCTACTGATGCTCGCGAAAAATCAGCTTTGTCACGGTTGGTTTTTTCATAGATATATAAAAACTCATCCAGATATACCGGTTCATCCTCTACTGTGAAAATGACTTTATCCTGTCCAAAGGAAAAACCAAATGTTACTACCAACAAAAAAATGATCATTGATAGTTTTATCAAGCGCTTCATATGTCTCGATGTTATCTTAAAAAGAGATTTAAAAAATCGGGTCACAAAAATACAATTTTAACATGTAAAAGACGTACATCCTCATTGTAGACAATGCGAGCGTCCTTGCCGATTGGGTATGCTACTCTATTCATAGGTATATATCCGCTTCACCCGGGCAGACAGACTGGTAAAAACTTCATAAGGAATGGTCTCTGCTGCAAGTGCCAGCGCATCAATGGTGGGATCTTTTCCAAATACAACTACTTCGTTTCCTACTTGAATGTCTTTTATGCCGGTTACATCAATCATGGTCATATCCATACATATACTCCCAACAATAGGGGCATGCCTACCGTTTACGACAACTGCATAACGACGATTACCAGCTTTTCGTATTAATCCATCCGCATATCCGATGCCTATGGTGGCAATTTTTAAAGTCCCGATCACTTTTTCCCTCCTTCCGTAGCCGACCGTTGCCCCCTGGTCTAAGGTCTTTATCTGCGACACAAACGTTTTGAGTGTATGTACCGGTTCCAGGGGTACTGATGGTGGCATACCAATACCATACATGCCAATACCAATCCGAACCATATCAAACTGAGCGTCCGGATAGCGGATGATCGCATTGCTATTGGCCAGATGCCAGATAGGACGGTACGACAGGATATTTGAAATTCTAAAAGCCATGGTTTTGAAATCGTCGATCTGCTGCCGGGTGAAATCTTCTTCCTGCACAGCTTCACTGGCAGCCAGATGGCTAAATATACTCATCACGCGGAGCGTTGACGCTTCTTTTAATAAGTTGATCAAGGTGTCCAGGTCTTGCGGTTCGAATCCAAGACGATTCATACCGGTTTCTACCTTTAAATGAATCGGCACCTCCACTTGATGTTGTCTAGCAAACCGGATTACATCGTGAAGTTGTTCAATAGAATATACCTCGAGCTCTAAATCATATTTAATAAACCGGCCCAAATCATTGGCATTTGCATTGAGCACCATAATCGGAGTGGTGATTCCCGCGTTTCGCAATTCCACCCCTTCATCAAGATAGGCTACCGCCAGATAATCAACCTTTCTGGATGTTAAGAATCGGGCGATTTCTATTCCACCACTGCCATAGGCCGCTGCCTTGACCATAGCCATCACTTTTACATCCGGAGATATCAGATGACTCTCAAAAACCTTCAAATTTCGAGCTAACGCGGCCAGATTAATCTCCAACACTGTCTGATGGCGCTTTAGACTTAAGATTTCACTTACTCTTTCCAATCCAAAAATCCGGGCTCCCTTGACCAGGATTAATTCCTGAGAAAAATGAAATTGAGGAAGGGCCAGCACCAGTTCATCCGTATTCGAAAAAAAATGTGCTTCAATGCCCTCCAAATAGGAAGTGATCAGCTTAATATCCTCACCAACGGCAAAAAGTCTTTTGAACTGGTGTTGTTTCAGAAGGATTGCTACTTTCTCGTAGAGATCTTTATGACCAGCTTGTTGCAGCAAGTCGCTTAATACGATCGTCCTATTCTGAAGATTGGTTTGATAATTGGAAAATGCCAGGGCGACGGCCAGAGATTCGAGGTCGGCATTATATACATCATTGATCACCACACAGTCATTAATTCCTTCCAAAGCCTCCAGTCGCATGGCCACCGGCAGTAAATTTTGAAAGCCAAGATCTGTACTGGTAGCATCCGGATCCAAAACTTTGATCAAGGCCAGACAATGCAGGGCATTTTCAATAGATGCCTGATCACCAAATGGAATGTTTATTGACCCTTCTTGTCCGGATTTAGTCCGGTAGTGTAGACGGGTGCTCAAGGGAGTTTGATGAATCACCTCTGCTTTTAAATCAGCATCATCCGAAACCAGGGACCAGGAAAACAAGGATACTCCCAATGATTGAAGGGAAGTGAAGACGAGCTGTTGGTCACGGCTACAGATCACGGTATCACAATGGACGAACAATTTGATTTTTTCCTGTAGCTTTTGCAAAGGACTCGTAAAACCTTCGGCGTGCGCAGATCCGAGGTTTGTCATAATCCCAATGGTAGGATGGATGATCGGCTCCAACCGTTCCATTTCTCCTGTTTTTGATATTCCTGCTTCAAAGATGCTGAGGCTCGCATGATCATGCAGTTGCCATACCGACAGAGGGACACCCACTTGCGAGTTATAGCTCTTAGGGCTTTTGACAATCTGATACGATGCGCTCAGTAGTTGATATAGCCATTCTTTCACAATCGTTTTACCATTACTACCGGTAATGCCCACCACTGGTAGTTCGAATTGCTGACGATGAAATTGTGCCAATTTTTGCAGAGCGTCCAGTACATCATCTACCAGCAATACATTTGCCTCAGGAATTTTGTCTATTGGCACCGGCCGACTGACGACAAACGCTCTCACCCCTGATTGATAGAGGCCTTCAATAAATTGATGCCCATCCCTTCGAAGTCCTGTCAGGGCAAAAAACAACGATCCATTTGATTCCTGTAACTGACGACTGTCTACCAGAAGTTTGTCTACCAAATGTTGATGGGGAGAATTGGTCTGTAACCATTGTCCATCAATGATCTCACCGATGACAGCAAAAGGATAACTCATTCTATATCAGGTCAAAACCGATATCCCGGCGAAAATATGCTCCCTCAAAAGAAATTTTTTCTGCCCTGGATCTTGACTTGGAAACCGCATCTCCTATCGATGTTCCATATGAAGTTACCGCTAATACTCTTCCGCCATCCGTCACAATCCCTTCTTCCGACAGTTTAGTTCCCGCGTGAAATAGCATACCATCTTCAAATAATTTCATACCGGTGATCACTTTACCTTTTTGATAGGCACCTGGATAACCTCCTGACACCATGACCACACTGGCCACTGTTCTGGGATCCGTCACAATCGAATGTTGATCAAGTGAGCCATTGGCAGTGGCAAGCAGGAGATCAATTAAATCGTTTTGTAGCCTGGGCAAGACTGACTGGGTTTCCGGATCTCCCATCCGGCAATTGTATTCGATGACCATGGGTCTACCTGAGACATTGATCAATCCAAAAAATATAAAGCCCTTATATTCCAGTCCATCCCTGGTTATTCCCGCGACAGTTGGTTGGATAATTGTTTGCTCTACTTTTTTCATCAAGTCAGCGTCTACAAACGGTACCGGAGAAATTGAGCCCATGCCACCGGTATTCAGACCGGTATCTCCCTCACCAATTCTCTTATAATCCTTGGCTACCGGCAAAATCTTGTAGTGAGTTCCGTCTGTCAATACAAAAACAGAAAATTCAATTCCGTCCAAAAACTCCTCAATCACTACTTTTTCACTGGCTTTTCCGAATTTTCCTTTTAGCATATCGTTAAACTCTTCCTTCGCCTCTGCTCGATCCTGGCATATGATGACCCCTTTTCCCGCGGCAAGACCATCTGCCTTAAGTACGATGGGAAGACTTAAGTTGTCGAGGTATGTTAGGCCTTCTTCCAGCGTATCGGCTGTAAATTCACGGTAAGCGGCCGTAGGAATATGGTGTCGATGCATAAAAGCTTTGGAGAAAGCCTTGCTCCCTTCTAATTGAGCTCCACTGGCTTTCGGACCAATGACCGGTAGATCGGGAAAACGATTCGCAAGAGTATCAACGAGTCCCGAAACTAATGGCGCTTCCGGACCGATCACGACCAATTGAATTTGATGTTCTACAATAAATTGTGAGATCAGTTCAAAATTTCCTGGATCGATTGGTACATTTGTGCCCACCGAATTAGTACCGGCATTACCCGGAGCAATAAATAAATGAGATAGTTTTTTACTTTGCGCCATTTTCCATGCCAGTGCATGTTCACGACCTCCACTACCCAACAATAGAACATTCATAGTCAATACAAAATCAATGATGTGCAAAGATGCGCAGATTAATTTGAGAATTGAATTTGTGACCGTGAAACGTGAATGTTTTTATTGATTTTATTCGGTAATCCTACTGGATGGGTAGTAGTATCGAAATAATATTAGATTAATTTATAACGTAAAAATGATTAATTATCAATTATTTAAAATTGATGAAAAATCATAATTGGTATGAAATTTGATCGTATTGACTCAGGTAAGATCAAATGGTAAATTGAAGTAGGGATATGATTGCCTATGTAAAAGGACAGATTACGTACAAAAACCCCACCTATGTTTATGTAGAGAGCGGAGGTGTGGGCTATCATGTAAACATCACACTCAACACCTATTCAAGAATCGAAAAAGCAGAATCGATCAAGCTCTTGACCCATCTGGTCGTCAAGGAAGATTCACATACACTTTATGGTTTTTATGATGGAGAGGAGCGGGATTTATTTGTCCATCTTTTGTCAGTTTCGGGTATAGGTCCAAATACTGCTCGAATTGTGTTGTCTTCATTGAGCCCTACAGAAGTAAAACATGCGATTTTGAGTGAGGATGAATTGGTCTTTAAACAAGTGAAAGGTATTGGAGCAAAGACCGCCAAACAAATTATTCTCGATTTGAAAAACAAAATTTCGAAAGGAAGTGATGTGGCAGTGACACTGCCGGTAAGAGACAATACTTTGCAAGAGGAGGCGTTATCTGCATTATTAGCTTTGGGATTTAATAAACAAAGTGTGGTAAAGGCAATCTCAGAAGTGTATAAGACCCACCCTGATATTGCCAACGTCGAATCTCTAATTAAGGCTTCACTTAAAAAACTTTCTTCATAAAGGAAATTGCATGGGTATAAAGTTAAGAGGAGAACAGATCCTGTGCTTTTATAAAATATTTTATAAGCAGAAGCGTAAGTAAGAAGTGAGATCAGTTTTATACAATATTATAGCTCAGAACACCTACAGATCTAGAATGGCTAGCAGCAAAACTATTTTTCTGGTGCTGTTTGGTGCCTTCTCTTTGATAGCGGCCAAGGCAGACATTGGCTCTCACTCTTCTTTACCCGATCCTTTCGCCAGCGTGACTATGACACCGGTGGATACGGTGCCGCCATTGAAAGACCGTGAAGGAACATATCTCGAAAACGACAACCGAAATCCGTTTGATCTTCGTGATCCGGACATCATCGATCAATCAATAGACTACGATCCGGAATCGAATACGTATGAAATCACTGAAAAAATCGGCGATGATTACTTCAGGATGCCCACTTACATGACGATCGATGAATACCTGCAGTACAAGGCAAGAAAGCAGGAAAAAGAATACTTCCAGCGACTGGCTGGAATCAGCTCTGCCGGCGGTGAAATTGGCCCAGATGTAGACCCCATTAAAAAATTCGACCTTTCCCAAAGCCTGATCGACCGGTTGTTTGGGGGTACGACGGTCGACCTCAATCCCAAAGGAAATATCGGAATCACCCTCGGTTATGACTACCAAAATGTTCAGAATCCAGTTTTGCTAGAGAGACAGCAAAAGAATGGCAATTTCGACTTTGACATGGACATCCAGATGAACATGGATGGATCCATTGGTGATAAAATGAAAATCAACGCCAACTACAATACAAAATCTACGTTCGATTTTGACCGGCAGTTGAAGCTCCAATATGATAGCGAACAATTTAGTGAAGACGAGATCTTAAAGAAAATTGAGGCGGGTAACGTAAGTTTACCATTAAAAAGCACCCTCATTCAGGGCAATCAAAGTCTATTCGGCTTAAAAACCGATCTGCAATTCGGACGGCTCCGGCTAACCACAATCGTCTCACAACAGAATTCGGAAAAGAAGGACCTTAAGATTGAGAAAGGTGCACAGATCCAGGAATTTGAGATCGACATCGATGAGTATGACGAAAACCGGCATTTCTTCCTCTCCCAGTATAACCGGGATATCTTCGAACCAGGACTGAGCAATCTACCACAGATCTCCAGTTTATTTAATATCACCAAGGTAGAAGTTTGGATTACGAATGATCGCCGGGAAACCGAGAACACCCGGAATATTGTTGCCCTTGCTGACCTTGGAGAAAATGAAAGGATGACTACTGATAATCCGAACCTTCAACCGGGTCCGATGGAAGGCCCTAAAGACATTTCCGGTGTCCGGGTTCTGCCAGACAATACATCCAATCCGATTTATAAGATGGTGGGTGGAGATCCAATGGTTCGTGATGTTAATACTTCTGTCTCGTCATTGCGCAGTTCACCCTATAATTTGGTGCCTTCACGTGACTTTGAAAAAGTCCGGGCCAGAAAACTAAGAGAATCAGAATATACGCTAAACAGCCAATTGGGATTCATATCGATCAATACCAGCTTACAACCGGACCAGGTACTGGGTATTGCTTATGAGTATACCTATAATGGTAAAAAATATCAGGTGGGTGAATTGTCTACCGATTTTCCATCGGAGACAGAAGATGAGACGGTCTTGTTTGTGAAATTACTCAAGGGGACGACTCAACGAACCGACGTACCGGCCTGGGATCTGATGATGAAAAACGTTTATTCGATTGGTGCTTTTAATGTAAGTAGAGAGGATTTTTATCTGGATGTATTTTATGAGGATCCAGGAAAAGGCGAAAAACGCTTTCTGCCCTCAGGCTCCTTAGCCAGCGAACCTCTGCTAAGATTACTTAATCTCGACAACCTGAATCCTCTGGGTGACCCGCAACCGGACGGAGCCTTCGACTTTGTACCGGGAATTACCATCTTCTTAAATACCGGTAAGATTATGTTTCCGGTGCTCGAACCTTTCGGATCATCACTAGCTAAGAAATTTGCAGATCCTGCTGAAGCGGACAAATATGTATTTCAGCAATTATATGATTCGACCATATTTATAGCACAGGAATTTTCGGATCTGAATCGATTTACCATACGGGCACGATTCAAGACCAGTGCTACCAATGAATATTCACTGGGGGCATTTAATGTGCCACAAGGATCGGTGCGAGTGACCGCAGGTGGTCAGGTGCTGCAAGAAGGTATTGATTATGATGTAGACTATAACCTCGGTAAAGTAAGGATCATCAATGAGGCTTATATCAATAGCAGTGTCCCGATCAACGTTTCCTTTGAAGACAACGCCCTGTTCAGTTTCAACAAAAAGACGATGCTGGGCTTACGGGCAGACTATGAAGTGAGCAAACATCTCAATTTGGGATTTACCTATATGCATCTTTTTGAGCGTCCATATACCCAAAAAGTAAATATCGGTGAAGATCCTATCAATAACCGGATCCTGGGTCTGGATGTCAATTACAGCAAGGAAGCACCTTGGTTGACCCGGTTGGTAGACGGTATTCCTTTAATTGATACCAAGGCACCTTCTAATATCACCTTTGCGGCGGAGGGAGCGGTACTCAAACCCGGACACTCCAGAGCAATTAATCAAGAGGGCAGTAAAAACGGAACCATATATATCGATGATTTTGAGGGCAGTTCTATCGGGATCGATCTGAGAACCCCGTCCAATGAATGGGTCATCGCCAGTATTCCCCAAAACGATGCCGAAAATAACAATCCCCGCTTTCGGGAATCAGAACTGAATAACAACCTTTTTAACGGAGTAAACCGTGCTCGACTGAACTGGTATCGTATCGAAACCAACATTCGTAATGACCTGGACCAGCAAAATCCTTTTACCTCACCGGTGTCTCAGCAGGATATATTTCCAAACCGGTCTCCGGTTTTTGGTTTTAATAACAACATTCAGGTATTCGATGTCCATTATGATCCCACCCAACGGGGTCCATATAACTTTGATCGTCCCGGAGGTACCCCTTATAGTGCTGGTTTAGAGGCTGACGGAACGTTGGCAGATCCGGAAAGTCGATGGGGAGGAATTATGCGGGATCTACGCAATACCGATTTTCAGGCAGCCAATATCGAATACATCGAATTTTGGGTGATGAACCCTTATGCAGAAACTCCTGAAGGAAGACTTGGTGACAATGGAAAGTTATTTTTGGATTTAGGTAATATCTCGGAAGACATTCTGCGAGACTCCCGAATGTCTTACGAAAATGGTTTGCCCACCCCCACCAGTGCCGCACCATTAGATACCACTGTTTGGGGTGTAGTGCCCATCGTTCAGGATCTTACCAGCTCTTTTAGCATCGATCCGGCTGAGCGCGAAGATCAGGACCTTGGCTATGATGGACTGAATGATGACCAGGAACGGGACTTTTTTCAAGATTACCTTCAATCAATCGATGGCCTAATTAACGACGCCAAACAAAGGATTATCGATGACCCGGCCAACGATAATTTCCAGCACTATCGCGATTATGATCAAAATGTCAGGGTTTTCGAGCGTTATTCAAAGTTTAACAATGTTCAGGGTAACTCCCGGGCATCCGATGGTGCTACCTTACAATCAAGTACCAATTACCCTGACAAGGAGGATCTAAACGATGATAACACACTGGTAGAAACAGAAGATTATTACGAATATGAGATTCCCATCGAATATGATGGATTTGGTGGTCTTGCCATCAATGAATTTATCACCGATACAATTCGGGCTCAACAGACTGGTCAAATCTGGTATCGGTTTCAGATACCTCGCGAACGCTTTAGCAAAAAGGTAGGGGCTATTCAGGATTTCCGCTCTATCCGTTTTATTCGACTGTATATGACCGAATTTGATCAGCCGGTAACCCTGCGATTTGCCAAATTTGATCTGGTGCGAAATCAATGGAGAAAATATACCCGAAGCCTCAAATCTCCGGGACCCGGTGAACCGGTGACCAGGCCATCGTCATTAGAATTTGATATCGCTTCGGTCAATATCGAGGAGAATAGTAAGAAATTTCCGTTCAACTATGTATTACCTCCGGGGATCATCAGGGAGCGGGCAGTTGGTACCTATGCCAATATCCAGCGAAATGAGCAGTCTCTGGCCATGAATATCTGCAATCTGGAAGATGCCGATGCCGCAGCCATGTTTAAAAATCTGAATGAAGATTTTCGAAATTACGACAGCTTGCAAATGTTTGTGCATGCCGAAAGTGCGGCCGATCAAATTATCGGTCCGGGTGAGACGAGTTTGTTTGTTCGTCTGGGCAGCGACTACACACAGAATTATTATGAATATGAGATTCCTCTGGTCATGAGTGATCCCGAAGCGGCCCGGCAAGCTACCTTCGAAGAATTACCGGCAGTCGTATGGTTGCCCCAAAACGAATTGAATATTCCATTAAATCTCCTGAAGGAAAAGAAAATAGAACGAAATAACGCTGGGGTATCCTTAACAGAACCTTACGAAGTCGTCGATCCGGCCAATGGAAATAAGATCCGGATCATCGGTAATCCCAACCTCGGTCTGGTAAAAGGAATTATGATCGGCGTACGAAATAATCCGGATGACGGATTGCGAAAATGCCTGGAAGTCTGGGTAAATGAGCTTCGCCTGACCGGACTCAATGAAGCGGGTGGAACCGCGGGGCTAGCCCGGCTGGATCTGCAATTGGCAGACTTCGGACGACTTTCTCTTAGCGGTAATTACAGCAGTATTGGTTGGGGTGCACTCGATCAAAAACTGGCCGAACGTAGCCTGGATGAGGTCGTACAATACGATATCGCTACCAATCTGGAGCTGGGAAAGTTTTTTGGAGAACGCTCAGGTTTGAGAATTCCCTTCTATGCCCAATATTCCGAAACCAGAACCAATCCTAAATTTGATCCCTATGACCGCGATATCGAACTAAAAGATAAGCTGCGGGAGGCACCAGACCAAACCACCAAAGATTCGATCCGCGAACAGGCAATTGAATTTACCTCCATCAAGAGTTTCAATTTTACCAATGTCCGTAAAGACCGGACCGGTAATAAAACGAGTAAAACACCAAAGCCGTGGGATATTGAAAATTTCAGTTCTACCTACGCCCAGTCGGAGATAGAACGGCATGATCCCATCATTGAGCAAGATAATACGGAAGAAAAGCGAGGCTCCCTAGACTATAATTACTCAACCAAACCCCTTTATATACAGCCTTTTAAAGGTCTGGCAAAAGACTCGAAGCTTATCAAGTTTATTACGGAACTAAACTTTAATCCCATACCCAATTCCTTTGCAGTCAACTCAGCACTGCAAAGACAGAAATCAACAAAATCTTATCGTTTTTCAGAGCCGGCATTTAAAACATGGTATACAAAGAAGTTTGTCTGGCAACGTAATTATGACTTGAATTGGGATTTTACAAAATCCCTCAAATTCCGGTTTAATGCTTCTAACAACTCGGTCATTGATGAGCTCAATGAGCGTGATCCTACTTTTACAATGGAGGCAAACCGGGATACCATTTGGGCAGGTTTGAGAAACTTTGGTCGGACAAAAGACTATACCCATAATATAAATCTGAGTTATACCGCACCGCTACAATACTTTCCTTTGCTTGATTTTGCTCAGATACGTGGCCAGGTGAATGCTCAATATTCATGGAATGCAGCAGCCCTGAATGTGGACTCACTGGGAAATGTAATCCAGAATCAACAAACCCGTCAGTTGACTGCCGATCTAAATTTTGAAAAATTATATAACAATATACCCTACTTGAAGAAAATCAATCAGGGAAGTCGTCCAACGGCAAATAGAAGTAACAACCGATCTACCCAACGGCCCCAACAGGATGATGGCCAGCAGGGCAAGGATCGTAAGAAAGAAGCAAGAGATCCGGGTGCCATTGAGAGACTGTTTATTCGTCCGTTGATGGCATTGAGGAAAGCAAAGTTTCAGTATACAGAAAACTTGGGTTCTGTCGTACCTGGATTTCGACCTTCACCAGAATTCTTTGGATTGAGTCAGGGATGGACCGCCCCTGGGTACGAATATATATTGGGAATCCAGCCGGATGATGCCTGGTTTGAAGAAGCCATTAAACCGGAAAATCAATGGATCACCGATAACATTTTCCTGAATCAGGAGGTCTTAAGAAATAAGACAACGAAATGGAATGCCGGATTAAGCATTGAGCCATTTAAAGATTTTCGAGTGGAAATTACCTGGGACTACAGTTTTACCGAAAATCATTCAGAATATTTTAAAGTAGCAAGCCCCGGTGAGGGTTTTGCCCACCTGGCTCCCCGGGATGTGGGTAATTTCTCAATCTCCTACTACACTTTACGCACATTATTCAGGAATGATATCGAGCAGCTTTTTACCGAATTTGAAGAGCGAAGAGGAATATTCTCACAACGGCTGGGAGATCCTACCCGGCCTCACATAAACGATGGTGCCGAATATGCTTATGGATATGGCAAATATCAAAGAGATGTGCTGGTACCTGCTTTTATCGCTTCATACGCCGACCTTCCTGTGCAGGATGTCTCCCTGAGTGTATTTGATCAGAAGCCTAAGCCAAACTGGCAATTAACCTACAACGGATTATCAAAGGTGCCACTGTTCAAGGATATATTTTCGAGTGTGAGTCTCTCACATGGATACCGCTCAACCCTGTCGGTCAATAGCTACAATACGGATTTTGACTTTGATCCAACCTATACCATCATCAATGAAGTAACGGGAGACTATTACAGCCGCTTCGAGATTCCGGATATCAGTATCACGGAGCAATTGTCACCCCTAATTGGATTAAATATCAAAACTCGCAATGATATGAGTTTGCGGCTTGATATGAACAAGGCCAGAAATCTCTCATTGAGCTTCACTGATTATCAACTTAATGAAACCAAAAGGACGGATTACACCGCCGGTTTTGGTTACCGGATGAAAAACGTATATATCGGATTTCTCCAGCCTAAAAAGAAAACACGAAGCCGCACACAGCGGAGCCAGGAGCAATCTGAAGAACAAGATAAGGATGGTAATAACCCCGCCGCCGGAGCCAAGAAAGGAAACGATCTGGAAATCAAATTTGACTTTTCATATGGTGACAATGTCTCCCTGATCCATAAGTTTGATACTGAGCTGGATCCACAGGCATCCAGAGGAAATAAGCAAATAAGGATTAGTCCATCAATCGAGTATGCTTTGACAGAAACATTAAGTCTGCGATTTTTCTTTGATTACAATAAGACGATACCTTATACCTCACGTTCTTATCCCATCACCAATATCAATTCAGGTGTGACGGTTCAGTTTGCGCTACAATAGTCATCAACCGAAGGGATCATAATCACGATTTAATCCAAATCTGAGGGTAGAATTCTGTTACCGATATTATTGATGATCATTCTGCCCGCGGATTATGAATTGGATTCAGGCTCGGGAAAATATTCAGGGTACGTGGAGATGGGTTTGCAAATCCAAAAGGGCAGGTGACAATCTATATAGATTCCTTGAGATATTAAGTTAAGATAAGAACAGGCTGTTCAAGCCGGCGACCATGTCCTTTGAAAAACTCGGGATACACCGCACTCACTACCTGGTTCAATTGGTCGACACCCAAATCGATGTTAAGACAATAAATAACCTTTTTGATATCTGAAAAGCTTAAGGAAGTTCATGCTAGAGTTTGCGAACGTCCATCTCCTTTTTAGGTTTCAGAGTGCTAAGCTCTACCGTTATTTGCATATATTCTCCGTCACGCAAGATATCGAGGATAACCTGGTCTTCAATGTTACGAGATTGAATATAATTTACGACGTCTTCCGGGCTCTCAATCTTTTGATCATCTAAAGAAACAATGATGTCACCCTCTTTCATACCGGCTTTGTCAGCGGGAGATCCGGACACCACTTCATTAACCAATACTCCGGATTGGCTTTCGATGTCACTAATACGGACACCTAATTTAGGTTTGTTCATGTCCGGGTTTAGCTCCATGCCAGGTCCTCCAAAAAGCTGAAAATCATTCTGACCAAAAAAATCAAAATTACCTAGTCCAAGCGAATCAAAAAGCGATCTAAGACTTTGCGGATTTTTAAAAGAATAGTTAAAAAACTGATCATCTGTCGGCATACTATCCAGGTCAAACTGTTTCCAGCGAATTGATGGCTGATCACTGCCCTCCAGAAGCTGATCCAGATCAATGGCATCCGCTTCAGCTCCTTCCTTTACAATTGTTTGTACCGTTTTATTACCATTTTCGTCATAGGTTTCTTTGGTAATCGTGATTTTGGTTTTTTGATTCTGAGCATACGTCGGCAGATAATCGATAGCCACCAGGATCATGAGACACAGACCATATTTTAGAATAGTATTTCCAGTTTTCATAACGCAGAATATTTCAATGACAGACCAAATACAAAGGTAGATAGTTTGTCCATAGTGTGGTTTAGAAAAAAGTTAAATGAGCGTTAAAGGCAAAAAATCCGATCTTTATTAGGCGAATTTTGCTGTTGTAGAGGCTTGAAACCAAAAATTGTTTTAATTCGTCTCTCACCTGGCATCTATTATGAAGAAAAGCTTTATTTGGGTACTTATTGCACTTATGACCATTTCACTGCTGGGGATTATAGTGATCCAAAGCTGGTGGATTAATAATAGCATTAATCTCAACGAAGAAAAGTTTAATAAAGAGGTTTTTTCGGCCCTTAATAATGTAGAAAGAGAATTGGTGGCCAGTGAAAGCACCCTCGACCTTGATCTGTTAGGTAGCGAACTAAGTTCTACCTTGCCCGGCCATTCCCGGCTGGATTTTTACTATCGAATGGGAAAATTGGAAGATAGCTCATTGATCACTGATGATCTATCGGCTATCATGAGCAAATCGAGGAGTCGATTTCAACAGAATCTCAATTTGATGGAGGGTATACAGGTCAGTAAATTATTGCAATCCAGAGACCTGACCGAGCGAATAGATCTTAAAAAACTTTCGGCAGCTATCAGGCGGCAACTGACCCGTAGAAACATTACGGTAGGATATCATTATGGTGTATTTTCCAACAAGAGTCAAAGCTTTGTCATTCTAGACGACAACTATGTAGTACCGGAAGAGAGTAATAGTCAATTTTCGACCACCATCTTCAATAAAAGCTTGTACAATTCGGAGTATAGAATCAATCTGTTTGAGACAGATAATAATGTCCCCGGTATTTTATACATCAATTTTCCAGAGCGAAAAAGTATCCTCTTCAAGGATGTTTGGCCTACCATAGCCGGATCCGTGATATTCACTGCGATCATCCTATTTTGCTTTATCTATACGATCTACGTTATTCTAAGACAAAAGAAGTTGTCAGAAATGCGCACGGACTTCATCAACAATATGACGCATGAATTTAAAACACCGATCGCAACCATCAATTTGGCAGCAGATTCCATCATCAATCCAATGATCATAAATCAACCTTCAAAAGTTGATCGATTTGCCGGAATTATCAAGCAAGAGAACAATCGGATGCTTAGTCAAGTTGAAAAGGTATTGCAAATGGCATTACTGGACAAAAAAGACTTTAATCTAAAACTTTCGGAAGTAAATGTCCATGAAATCATTTTGCAAGCAGTAGAGCATGCCAATCTTCAGGTCGAGAAAAAAGGAGGGCAAGTGTTGACTGAATTGAAAGCGATACAGCCCAATGTCATGGCTGATCACACGCATTTGGCCAATATTGTGCATAATCTGCTAGACAATGCAAACAAATATTCACCAGAAAAACCGGACATTTTGGTCAGCACAGACAACACATCGAAGGGAATACGGATCACTATAAAAGACAAGGGTATCGGTATGACCAAAGAACAGCAAAAACACATTTTTGACAAATTTTATCGCGTCCACACGGGAAATCTCCACGATGTAAAGGGATTTGGTCTGGGACTGAGCTATGTGAAAGCCATGGTGGGGGCGCACAAAGGGAGTATCGATGTGCAAAGTGAACTAGGTGAGGGAAGCAGCTTTATTTTGGATTTACCCTTTGATGGTGGACAAGAAAAATTTGAGAATGGCGTTAGTTAATAGATAATCTTATAAAGCCTTTTTAACTGATATGTACAACGCGCAAACCATGACCGCACAAAAACAAAGGATCTTATTGGTTGAAGATGATCAAAACTTTGGAGATGTCCTGCGATCGTATTTGGAAATGCATGATTATGATGTAGTACTGGAAACCGATGGAGATGCAGGATTAAATGCATACAGAAGTGACGAATTTAATCTATGCATTTTTGATGTTATGATGCCCAAAAAGGATGGTTTCACACTAGCCAAGGAGATTCGTACAAAAGATGAAGATATGCCTATTATCTTCCTCACTGCTAAAACCATGAAAGAAGATATTCTGCAGGGTTTTAAAATTGGTGCTGATGACTATATCACCAAGCCTTTTAATTCCGAAGAATTATTATTACGCATTCAGGCTATCCTGAAGCGAAGTCAACAAAGATCAGATACTACGGAAGATTTGAAAGAATTTGAAATTGGAAGATTTCATTTCAACTATCCGCTTCGCATTTTGACATACAAAGATGGCAATGAATCCGTGCAGGAAAAACTATCGCCGAAAGAAGCCCATCTTCTCAAAATGTTTTGCATGAAGAAAAATGATGTACTTTCCCGTTCGGAAGCATTAACCAAGATCTGGGGAGAAGACAACTATTTCACGGCCCGAAGTATGGATGTCTTTGTGACAAAGTTGAGAAAATACCTGAAGTTGGATCCGAATATCGAAATTGTCAATATCCACGGAAATGGATTTCAGTTATTGGTGGTAGATGAGGTTGAAAAACCCTGATCTCTTCCATTCCCGATGACAGATATCAGAGACATTTTGTTCTTCCTCCGTCAACAGCCAGGCTAACACCTGTGACATACGAAGCTGCCGGAGTTGTTAGAAATGCAGCGACACCGGCAACTTCTTCCGGCTCAGCAAAACGACCCATCGGAACGATGGTAAACAACTCATTTTGTATAGCTTCAATGGAAATCTTTCTCTGATCCGCCCAGGTTTGCATTAGGGAGTGTAATCGTTCTGTACGAGTAAATCCCGGCAGTATATTATTGATCGTTATACCAAATGGGGCGACCTCCAGGGACACGGTTTTTGCCCAACTAGCCATCGCACCACGAGTAGTATTACTGACTCCAAGACCGGGAATGGGTTCCTTCACGGAAGTAGATATTACGTTTACAATTCGACCATAGCCTGACGATTTCATACCTGGTACCAAAAGTTTCACCAAATGGTGACTGGCGATTAGATGCCGCTCCATGGCCATTCGAAATTCATCCGGATCCGCATCCAATATTGGACCACCAGGAGGGCCTCCACTGTTATTAATCAAAATATGTATCGGTTTAGTCATCGACAATTGCCGTACTTTTTTTACCAGATCTTCATGATCTTCCAGATCAACCACCAAAAAACTATGGTTCTGAGGTACACTATTGGGCAATTGGGTAACCAATTCTGCAAGCAAATCGGCACTTCTTGCGGCTAAGATCACGTTGGCACCCAGGGCAGCTAACTCAATAGCAATTGCTTTTCCAATTCCTTTACTTCCACCACAAACAAGGGCATTTTTACCATTTAAATCCAGATTCATAATTACTCCTTCGCGATTAAGGCCTAAACGATAAAAATGCATCTTTTCCTGCATTTTTGAAAATTTAGTTGCCACTAAACAGCTGATCAGAGTGCGATCACCGACCAGATCATATAAGATTAATTCTGATCCTAAGGAATAACGAGTTCTAACTCCAATAAGATTTATCCAGAGCTGAATAGTTGATTTACTTGCAGATTGATGATCAGCCAGAGGAGACAAAGCAACTTTTCATGATAAAAGCTGCTTTGTCATTGGGCAATTTTATTCCTATCCCATCTGTTTCTCAAACTGCTGCATCACGGAGATCAAAGCTTCTACGCCTTCTCTCGGCATGGCATTATAAATCGATGCCCGGAATCCGCCTACCGAGCGGTGACCTTTTACTCCGTCACATCCACCAGCTTTACAGAGGTCTAAAAACGGTTTCTCAAGCTCAGGATCATTGACCAAGAATGTAACATTCATTCGAGAACGATCTTCTTCCGTAGCCACAGCCGAAAACAATGAATTTCTGGCAATCTCATCATATAAGATAGCTGCTTTATCTTCATTAGCTTTTTGAATGGCACTGACACCACCAAAATCTTTCAACCACTCCAATGTAAGCATACTCACATAAATTGGAAATACCGGTGGCGTGTTATACATGCTATCACCTTTGATATGCACCTGATAGTCTAGCATAGACGGAATATCTCTGCCTACCTTTCCCAACATATCGTTACGTACAATGACTAAAGTCACTCCAGCAGGCCCCATATTCTTTTGAGCTCCGGCATAGATAATACCGAAACGACTCACATCTACCGGTCTGCTGAATATATCGGAAGACATATCGCAAACAATAGGAATTTCACAATCAGGAAATGATTGAAATTGGGTTCCAAAAATGGTATTATTACTGGTCAGGTGCAAATAGGTAGCGTCTGAAGGAATGGTGTAATTCTTAGGAATGTACTTATACCCGTCTTCTTTACTGGAAGCTAATACATCAATTTGACCATATCGTTTGGCTTCTTTGATGGCTTTGCTCGACCAAGAACCAGTATCCACGTATGCTGCCGTACCATTTTGAGGCAGACAATTGAGCGGAACCATAAAAAACTGACTGCTGGCACCACCCGAAAGAAATAAAATATGATGGGTATCGGGTACCTGGAGCAATTCTTTTACCAATGCCTTGGCATGTTCATGAATGGCAATAAAATCTTTACTGCGATGCGATATTTCAAGTATGGATAAGCCGGAATTATCCAGATTCAATACTCCCTGAGCAGCCTTGTCAAAGACACTCTGAGGTAAAATCGATGGCCCGGCACTAAAATTATGGATTTTCATCAAATTGAGATTATTAGGTATATGTAATGATGAGGGCGCAAAATTAGAAAACCTCTATCAACATACCAGAGAAATTGAATTCTTTTTAAGTAGATCTGGAAAATATTTCGAATGAGAAAAACTCCACCGCCATGGCCGGTAATTCATTAAAAAGCAATCCCTTCAAGTGGCTGAAATAGTATCTTTGCAGCTCGAAAAAATAATCGTATTGCAATGATCATCGGAGTACCTAAAGAAATTAAAGCCAATGAAAACCGGGTGGCACTTACCCCTGCGGGTGTTAATGAACTCACCAAACGAGGACACTTAGTATATATCCAGACTGGTGCCGGAGAGGGTAGCGGATTTAGCGACGAAGAATATGTAGATGCCGGAGCAGTTATCCTTCCAAGCATCGAGGAGACGTACGCTAAAGCAGAAATGATCATGAAAGTAAAGGAGCCCATCGAAGAAGAATATGGTCTGATTACCGAAAATCAATTGGTATTTACATACTTCCACTTCGCCTCCTATGAGCCGTTGACCCATGCCATGATCCACTCCAAAGCCGTCTGTCTTGCATACGAGACCGTTGAATTGTCTGACCGTACCCTTCCGCTATTAATTCCAATGTCTGAAGTTGCCGGTAGAATGGCGGTTCAGGAAGGTGCCAAATATCTCGAGAGGCCTATGGGGGGCAGAGGGGTTCTACTGGGAGGAGTACCCGGAGTACAGCCGGGAAAAGTATTGATTTTGGGTGGTGGTATTGTTGGTACCCAGGCGGCAAAGATTGCTGCAGGACTAGGCGCAATCGTAACCATTCTTGATGTAAATCTACATCGGTTACGATATCTCTCTGACGTGATGCCCGCCAATGTAATGACGCAATACAGCAATGAGTATAATATTCGCAATCTCATAAAAGATCATGACGTGATTATCGGAGCGGTGCTGATACCAGGCGCAAAAGCCCCTAAATTAATTACCAGAGATATGCTTTCCGATATGAAACCGGGCACCGTACTGGTCGATGTGGCGGTTGATCAAGGTGGTTGTATCGAAACCTGCCGGCCAACTACTCATGCCAATCCCATCTTTGTAATTGACGATGTAGTTCATTATTGTGTTGCCAACATGCCCGGTGCCGTACCTTATACCTCAACTATTGCCCTTACCAATGCCACATTGCCCTATGCAATACAACTGGCTGATTTGGGATGGCAGGAAGCTTGTCGCAAGCGAATTGATTTGCGTAAAGGATTAAATGTCGTCAGGGGGAAAGTGGTCTATCAGGGAGTCGCCGAAGCGTTTGACCTGGAATATACCCCTGTTGATACGGTACTATAACCACTCCTTCTTGCGTCAAAAAGTATCTGTCTTGCCTGTTCCTTTAAATTATTAATTTTGGCCCCGGTTATCGTCCAACAGCTGATATTTCCTGGAGTAACCCGAATTTAAGGTAATCCCTGGTCAGCTTTTACCGGTTCTTGGGCGTTAACCTGATGAACTAGTTGAGATTTAGCCGGAGTTCGGTCCGGAGATAAATAATTTCAAGCTCAGAAAGAAAAAGCTCTACTCTATGATCAGACGAATACCAAATGGGTTGCTATCTGGCATCCCGGTGTTGATTTTTTTTGCATCGTATAGCCCCTTCACAATCGCTCAACAGTCGAATGCAACCAATACCTCGTCAAGCAATGTGGAAAGAATACTTTCCGAATTGGAAAATCAATATCATAAAAGGATATACTATCGCATCGAAGATTTACCTGCAGCGCTCAATGCCGGTAATATCGATATGGATCATACCCTTGAGGAAAATTTGGAATTGATCCTTAAGACCACTGATCTTGGATTTCTGCCTTATCGTGGTGAGAATTTTATCATCATGCCCAGGCAACAACTAAATCAGGTATATACCGCGAGCTTTTATGAGGCTCTCCAGACTTCTCAAGAACTCGCCGCCAGTGAACAGACCAAAGAAGAAGATCTGGTTGTAGGTGATGCACGTTCACTGAATGCGTCGGGCAAGGCAACGGTCTCCGGTGTGGTGGTTCAAGATGATGATAACGAGCCGGTCATCGGCGCCACCATAGTATTCACCGACCTGGAAACCGGTACGGCAACTGATGAAAACGGAGAATTTACCTTTGAATTGCCGGTAGGTGTACATGATATTTTGGTGAAATATGTGGGATTTGATGATCTCTATACGAAAATCAATGTCTATGGCAATGGTGCGTTGACGCTGCGACTGCGAGAGGAGGCGGTCGATCTGGATGCAGTGACGGTAAGAGCTCAGGCCGCCAATGCCAGTGTGGAAAACGTACAAATCGGAGTCGCCACCCTGGATCTAAAGAACATACGAAAGGTGCCGGCATTGCTTGGAGAAGCCGACGTTGTAAAAAATCTGCTCTTAAACCCCGGAGTTAGTTCGTTAGGAGAAGGTTCCACTGGATTTAATGTTCGAGGAGGAAATGTTGATCAAAATCTCGTACAGCAAGATGAGGGATTCTTTTTCAACTCCTCTCACGCCCTGGGTTTCTTCAGTACCTACAACGCAGACTTACTAAGTACCGTAGATTTATATAAAGGTAATATGCCCGCTCAGTACGGAGGCAGATTGGCCAGTGTCCTGGATGTAGAGACCAAGAATGGCGATTTCGAAGCCTTTAAATTTAAAGCCGGTGTTGGTCCGGTCACAAGTCGACTTAGTTTGGAAGGCCCCATCGTAAAAGACAAAGTCTCATTTATCGCCGGAGCCCGCTCTTCCTACTCTGATTGGATTCTCAAACAAGTCAAAGTCCTGGAAGTCCAGAAGAGTTCGGCTTTTTTCTACGATGCAAATTTTCGTCTTTCTATCAAACCATCGACTAAGAGTACCATTGTATTGTCTGCTTATGCCACTGAAGATGATTTTTCCTATAATGAGGAATTTGGCTTTGATTATGGCACCTTAATGGGGCAAC